>JAFEDM010000430.1 GCA_018241625.1 Pseudomonadota bacterium
ACGCCCGCGCCGACCCCGGCCCCGACCCCGGTCGCCGCCGCGCCGAAGCCCGCGGCCGCGCCCGCGAAGAAGCCTGCAGCCAAGAAGCCGGCGGCGAAGAAGCCCGCCGCGGCCAAGGCGCCCGCAGCCGCCAAGCCGGCCGCCGCGAAGCCCGCGGCGGCGGCTAAGCCCGCGCCGGCGAAAGCCGCCTCGAAGGCGCCTGCGGTCAAGAAGGCGCCCGCGGCGAAGAAGCCCGCCGCGCCCAAGGCCGCCAAGCCGGCTGCGAAACCGGCCGCGACCAAGGCGCCGGCGGTGAAGAAGCCGGCCGCCGCCAAGAAGCCCGCCGCGCCTAAGGCCGCGAAACCGGCCGCCAAGCCGGCTGTGGCCAAGAAGGCGCCGGCCGCGAAGCCGGCGGCCGCGCCCAAGGCGGCGGCGAAGCCCGCGGCCCCGAAGGCGGCCAAGCCTGCGACGAAGCCGGCCGCAGCGAAGCCGACCGTGGCGAAGGCGGCTCCCGCGGCGAAGAAGCCCGCGGCCGCCAAGCCGGCGGCTGCGAAGAAGCCCGCGGCGGTGAAGAAGCCCGCCGCCAAGAAGCCGGCGGCGCCGAAGAAGGCCTAGCCGGCCAGCGCGGCCAGCGCCTGCTCCAGGCAGGCGCGGTCGCCGGCGATCGCGATCCGCCCGCCGTGGGCGCCCACCGGCCGGCCTTCCCAGTCGGTGGTGACGCCGCCCGCGCCGGCGATCACCGGGATCGCCGCGTCGATGTCCCAGGCCTGCAGCCCGGTCTCGACCACCAGGTCGAGAGCGCCGGCCGCGACCATGGCGTAGGCGTAGGCGTCGCAGCCCAGCCGGGCCAGCCGCACCGACCTGCGCAGGCGCCGCCAGGCTTCGTCCTCCGCGCCGCGGAACATGATCGGGTCGGTGGTGGCGATCAGGGCGTCGGCCAGGTTGGGGCAGGGCCGGGTCTTCAGGGGACGGCTTTCGCCGTGGCGCATCAGCCGTGAGCCCCTGTCCAGGCCGCCGATGAAGATCTCGCCGATGAACGGCTGGCCGATGGAGCCCATCACCGGCGCGCCGTTGTGGCGCAGGCCGATCAGGGTGGTCCAGAGCGGCAGGCCTGAGATGAAGGCCCGGGTGCCGTCGACGGGGTCCAGAACCCAGACGAACTCCGCGTCCGGTCGGTCCTCGCCGTATTCCTCGCCGATCACCCCGTGCTCGGGATAGCGGGCGGCGATCAGCGCGCGGATGGCACGCTCGGCGCCCTTGTCGGCCTCGGTCACCGGGTCGAAGCCTCTAGCGCCGCCCTTGTCGATCAAGCCGTGGTCCGAACGAAACAGCGGCAGGATCGCTCCTGCCGCTGCGGCGTTGAGCTCCACAAAAAACGCGTCGAGCTCATCGACTGTCTTGGAGGGAAGTCCGGAGGCGGCGGTCATTCGCCCGCTTTACCCCCAGCCACGTCCTCAGGGCCAGCCCGGTCCTCCGAGAGGTCCCCGGAGAAGCCCTCGGAGAAACCCTCAGGGAAAGGCGTGCCCTACGACTTCCGGCTCGGTCTCGTTCAGCGACTTGGCCAGGTCCAGCAGGCGCTGGCGCGGACGTTCCGACAGGGCGTAGAAGGCCTGGATGAGGTCCTTCGTCTCCTTGCCCTGATACGGCTCCGGCGGCTCCGGCTCTTTGTCGTGGTGGGCGTCCTGGCCCAGGCCTTCGTAGAAGTAGCTGACCGGCACCTCGAGCACCTCGGCGAGCTGCCACAAACGCGCCGCAGACATGCGGTTAGCCGCGCACTCGTACTTCTGGATCTGCTGGAAGCGCACGCCGCAAGCGCCGGCGAGCTGCTGCTGGGTCAGGCCCAGAATCCGGCGGCGGCGGCGAAGCCGACGACCCAGGTGAATGTCGATGAGATCCATCATGATAAGACGCCCATCCTCCTCGAAATCCCTATGTCCCAGTCCGGGACGGCACGCGGATTTCGTCGCAAGCCTCGCGCCAACGCGCCCGTTGCTAAGGTTACGAGGCGAGCCTTAGTAAAGATGCATGACAGAATCTCGGTCTCCGAAGCGACAGGAACTGCTGTGGCATATCGAAGCTTGGGCATATGATTTTGCTCAGTTTTTGGCGCGCCGGTTTCCGATCGACACGGTCTCGGATTTCGGCGCGTGGGTGTTTCGGACGTTCGGTCCGTTAACCAGCAAGCACGCGATCGCGGAAACCAATCTGCGCATCGTCTTCCCCGAAGCTCCCGACGCGGACATTCGAGCGCTGCTACGCGCCCAATGGGAGGAAACGGGCCGATGGATCGCCGAGTTCCCTATTCTTGATCGCATCGCGGCAGAGCCCGGCCGCGTGGACGTCGAACATGGCGAACGATTGAGCAGCCGGTCGGGGCCCGCGGGCCCGGCGGTGCTGATCTCCGGCCACTTCTCGAATTTCGACGTCATGGCCGTGGCCATCGTCCGTTCAGGGATCAAGTGCCAGGTCACCTACCGCGCCACCAACAACCCCTACATCGACCAGCGGATCGTCGATAAGCGTCGCGCCTACGGGGTGAGCATGTTCGCGCCCAAGGGGATGTCGGGCACCCGGGAACTGTTCCGGGCGCTGCGCCGCGGTGAGTGCATCTCGATCCTCACCGACCAGAAGGCCAACGGCGGGGTCGAGGCGCCCTTCTTCGGTCAGACCGCCCACACCGCGCCGGGCGCCGTGACCTTCGCCCTGGCCGAGGATATTCCGCTGATCCTGATCACCGTCCAGCGCCGGGAGAAGGCGCGGTTCACGGTCACGATCCATGAGCCGTTCCGGCTGGAGAAGACCGGAGACCGCAACGCCGACCTCGAGGCCGGCGTGCGCAAGATCAACGCCCTGATGGAAGCCCAGGTCCTGGCGCGGCCCAGCGAATGGTTCTGGGTCCACCGCCGCTGGCCGAAGGAGGTCTATCGGCGCAACGTGCGGAAGAAGGCGGCCTAGTCGTGCGTCTCGCGCCAGCGCTGTAGGGCCTCGGCCGGACCGGCGTAGGCCTCCTGCAGTTCGGCGCTCCAGTAGCGCAGCTGTTCCAGCGGGACCTTCTTGCCGGTGACCGCGCAGACCACATAGCGGCCGGGCTTCAGCACGGCGAAGTCGCCGTCGCCATAATGCAGGCGGGCGAGGTCGGCGCCGGTGAGGTCGCGGTCGTGGGCGTTCATGGGGCCTATGTAGCGCCTGGATGGCCGTTGGAACAGGTCGCGCCCTGAAACAGGTCCCGCTTAAAACAGGTCGCCTTGGGCCAAGGGTTCAGGTTTCGGCTTGGATTTCGCGGCCTTGGGCGTCGACGGCGGTGACGGCGAAGCGCCCGCGGCCCCATCGATCACCGCCTGGCGGGTCACCTGGTCGCCGAACTTGATGGCCACTTCCTCGCCGCCGGCCAGGGTGGCGCCGGCGTGGACGATCGAGCCGTCGGACCGCGTCACCCGGGCGAAGCCGCGCTGCAGCGGCCGGTCGGGATCGACGCTGGCGTAGAGTTTGGAGAGCGCGCCCAGGCGTTCGGTCGCCCGTTCCAGGCCGCGCGCCATGGCCGGCGCCATCCGTCCCGCCACCCCGTCCAGCCGCTGACGCTGCACCGCCTGCGGCCGTTGCAGCAGCAGCGGCGACAGCCGCGCCGCCACCCGCACCAGCTCGCGCTCATGGATCGCCGCGTTGCGGGCCAGGCCCGCCGCCAGCCGGCCTGAGACGATGTCGAACCGCTGCTCGGCCAGGCGCACCAGGTCGGGCACGCGCTTCAGCGCCCGGTCCGCCGCTTCGATCCGCCCGCGCCGGTCCTCCACGGCCCTGCCGCCGCAGCGATGCATCCGGGCCGACAGGTCGCCCACATAGGCCTTCAGCTCGGCCAGCACCGGCGTCGCCATCTCGGCGGCGGCGGTGGGCGTCGGCGCGCGGCGGTCGGAGACGAAGTCGATCAGGGTGGTGTCGGTCTCGTGCCCCACGGCGCTGATCAGTGGGATCGAACAGGCGGCGACGGTCCGCGCCAGGGCCTCGTCGTTGAACGGCCACAGGTCCTCCACCGAGCCGCCGCCACGCGCCACGATCAGCACGTCGGGCCGCGGGATGGCTCCGCTTCCGTCCTGGGCGTCGAAGCCCTTGATCGCGGCGCTGACCTGGGCGGCGGCCGCGTCGCCCTGGACCACCACCGGCCAGATGACGACCCGGCAGGGCCAGCGGTCACGGATGCGGTGCAGGATGTCGCGGATCACCGCGCCGGTCGGGCTGGTGACCACGCCGACGGTGGCCGGCAGATAGGGCAGCGGCCGCTTGCGCTCGGTGGCGAACAGGCCCTCGCCCGCCAGCTTGGCCTTCAGCCGCTCGAGCTGGGCCAATAGGGCGCCGACGCCGGCCACCTCCATGGTCTCGATGACGATCTGGTAGCGGGAGCCGGCCGGATAGCTGGTGATCTTGCCGGTGACGATCACCTCCAGCCCCTGCTCGGGCCGGACGCTGAGGCCGCGCACCTGGCCCTTCCAGACTACCCCGTCGATGGCGGCGCGCTCGTCCTTCAGCGTCAGATAGACGTGGCCGTTGGAGTGGTGGGTGACCTTGGACAGCTCGCCCCGCAGCCGCACGAAGCCGTAAGCGTCCTCCAGCGTCCGCTTCAGCGCGAACGCCAGCTCCGACACGGAGTAAGGCCGGGCGTTGCCGCTTTCGGTGGCGTCAGTAGCGACATCCGTCATCAGCTGAACGTAGCTGCCCGCCGCCCGATTCCCAAGCGGCGCGCATTGCTGAAGTTCTTCAATTGTTCCATATTCCAGTGTCATCCCGGAAAGCGCGTTAGCGCTTATCCGGGACCCATAAACGCGGCATCTCCCAATGACCTATTGGGTCTACATCCTCGCCAGTCGCAAGCACGGGACTTTGTACGTCGGCGTCACCAATAGCCTTGAAAGACGGATCGGCGAGCACCAGCGAGAGCTCATACCTGGCTTCACGAAAACCTACGGGGTCCACAAGCTCGTCTGGTTCACCGGCTTCGGCGAAGTGACGGAGGCGATTGGATTTGAAAAGCGTCTCAAGCGTTGGCGTCGTGAGTGGAAGATCGAGTTGATCGAGGCCGGCAATCCACACTGGGAAGATATGTACGCCGACATGATGCGCCCCAATCCCGGACCGCTGAGTCTATGGGTCCCGGATAGCCGCGATGCGGCTTCCGGGATGACACCGAAAATGGATGGGTAGCGCAGAAGGAAAAGGACGCGCCCGGCCCAGCTGGCGGAAACCGCCGCGGGCCGAACGCGTCCCCATCCCCAACGGATTGGCTTGCCGCCTCAATGGGCGGATTCGGTTAATCAGATGTAGCGGCGCAGGCTCCGGGCGAGCTCGGCGGCGCCGGAGCGCTTCTTGGCCTGGGCCGGCTGGTAGGCGACCTGGCTGTGTTCGGTGCAGTAGGGGCCTTCGCCGGTGCGGCGGCCACAGAAGGTGAAGTTGTCCATGGCCGGGTCGCCGATCGGCCACTTGCACATGTGGGCGCCCAGGGTCAGCACGGTGGCGGTGCCGGGCGTCTCGTCGACATAGCGGGCGGGCGGCGCGGGCGCATGGGCGACCGGCTCGGCGATCCGGCGCGGCGCGGCCGGCGCGGACGAGATCGGGCGCGCAGGGCGCGGCGCCTTGAACACGGTGCGCGCAGGCTTCGAGGGTGCGGCCCGGCCCGAAAGGCCCAGGCGGTGCACCTTGCCGATCACCGCATTGCGCGTGACGCCGCCCAACTGCTTGGCGATCTGACTGGCCGACAGGCCGTCCTGCCAGAGCTTCTTGAGGAGTTCGACGCGTTCGTCCGTCCAGCCCATTTCCGCCTCCCGCCTTCGTTGTCCGCGAGCCCCCGAGCCCGTCGGATTCAACATCTTGTGGCGTCCAGCTGTTTCCAGCCCCACCAACCACCACCAGTAGTAAACAACTCCTTAAGGGCCACAATAGGCGCCCCAGCGCTTGTCCACAGGAACTAGATATTGATTCGGCAAGAGGCTGTGGATGGCCGTCTGCGACGCT
Organism: Pseudomonadota bacterium; assembly: GCA_018241625.1. Classification (GTDB taxonomy): domain Bacteria; phylum Pseudomonadota; class Alphaproteobacteria; order Caulobacterales; family Caulobacteraceae; genus Phenylobacterium. Next base: position 5,977 of record JAFEDM010000430.1, read on the forward strand.
TGCGCGCGTCCGGATTCCAGGGGCGCGGAGGCTCGGTCTTGCGGGCGGACCGATGGGAGCGCACATGAGGGGCATGAAGGACATGCCCGCCGCCCTCTCCGTCTCGGATGAGGCCGTTCTGCCGCCGCAGCCGCGCGACTATTCCGGCGTCAACTGGCGGGGCCTGCAGACCCTCTACGTCCGCGAGGTCCGCCGCTTCATCAAGGTGGGCATGCAGACCCTCGCCGCGCCGGTGGTGACGGCGCTGCTCTATATGCTGGTGTTCGTGGTGGCGGTCGGCGGCAACCGGCAGATCTTCGGCGTGCCCTACGGGGCCTTTGTGGCGCCGGGCCTGGTGATGATGCAGATCCTCTCCAACGCCTTCGCCAACTCCTCGTCATCCCTGCTGCAGGCGAAGTTCAACGGGCTGATGGGCGACTTCATCACCCCGCCGCTCTCGCCGTTCGAGCATCTGGTGGGCTTTGGCGCGGGCGCGGCGACGCGCGGCCTGTTCGTGGGCGCGATCAGCTTCATCGCGGTGGTGTTCTTCGCCCACATCACCTTCATCGCCCAGCCCTGGGCGATCCTCTACTTCGGCCTGGGCGCGGCCCTGATCATGGGATTCCTGGGCATCATGGCCGGCCTGTGGAGCGAGAAGTTCGACCATATGGCCGCGGTGACCAACTTCGTCATCATGCCGATGACCTTCCTGTCGGGCACCTTCTACGCGATCGAGAAGCTGCCGGAGCCGTTCTACACCTTCTCGAAATTCAACCCGATCTTCTACATGATCGACGGGTTCCGTTACGGCTTCATCGGCAAGGCCGAAAGCAACCTGGCGGTGGGCGCGGGCATGACCGCCGCGCTTGTGCTGATCCTGGGCTTCGTCTGCTACCGGATGTTCCAGACCGGCTATAAGATCAAAACCTAGCGGCGAGGCGTCACCGTCTTGTCGTTGACTTCCGGTCCCTAGAAGACGAGAACGCCAAGCCTTCCAGTCCCCGTCGCGCCGCGGCGGGGATGCTTCCGTTTTAGGAGGGCCTTTCCGGTGACCAAGACGTCCGCCGCCCCCGTTCCCGCCGACCACATCATGGGTGTCTACAGCCGCACCCCGCTGGCGTTCGAGCGAGGCGAGGGCGCGCGTCTCTATACGGCGGAGGGCGAGGCCTATCTGGACTGCATGGCGGGCATCGCGGTGAACGCGCTGGGCCACGCCAACCCGATCCTGGTGAAGGCGTTGAAGGATCAGGCCGAGAAGCTCTGGCACACCTCCAACATCTTCACGATCCCCGGCCAGGAACGCCTGGCCAAGGCGCTCACCGACGCCTCCTTCGCCGATGTGGTGTTCTTCACCAACTCCGGATCCGAGGCGATCGAGGTCGCCATCAAGACGGCGCGCAAATACCACTGGGCCAAGGGCCACCCGGAGCGGATCGACATCATCGGCTTCGACGGCTCGTTCCACGGCCGCACCCTGGGCGCCATCAACGCCGCGGGCAATCGGAACTATCTGGAGGGTTTCGGCCCGCCGCTGCCGGGCTTCGTCCACCTGCCCTACGGCGACTTCGACGCCATCAAGGCGGCGGTCGGTCCGACCACGGCGGCGATCATCCTGGAGCCCGTGCAGGGCGAGGGCGGCGCGCGCTCCTGGTCGGAACAGATGCTGCGCGACATCCGCCAGCTCTGCGACGAGACCGGCACGCTCCTGATCTATGACGAGATCCAGTGCGGCCTCGGGCGCACCGGCAAGCTGTTCGCCCACGAATGGGCGGGCTCGGCCAGCCCGGACATCATGGCGCTGGCCAAGGCGTTGGGCGGCGGCTTCCCGGTGGGCGCCTGCGTGGCCACCGCCGAAGCGGCCCAGGGCATGACCGTGGGCAGCCACGGCTCGACCTACGGCGGCAACCCGCTGGCCATGGCGGTGGGCGAGGCGGCGCTGGCCGAGATCGTGAAGCCCGAGCTGATGGCCCATGTGCGCGAGATCGCGGGCTTCTTCACCCAGCAGCTCTCCGGCCTCACCGAGCGCTTCCCCGATGTGATCCAGGAGATCCGCGGCAAGGGCCTGCTGATCGGCCTGAAGCTGAAGACCCCGAACCGCGAGTTCATGCAGCATGCCCGCGACCAGCACCTGCTGCTGGCCGGCGGCGGCGACAACTGCGTGCGCCTCTTGCCGCCGCTGACCCTCACCTTGGAAGAGGCCAGCGAAGCGATCGGCAAGCTGGAAGCGGCTTGCGAGGCCGCCCGGGCGAAGGCCCAAGCCCCGGGCAAGGTTCCCGCATGAGCCAAGTCCGCCACTTCCTCGACCTCTGGCGGCTCGAGGGCTCGGATCTGCGCGCCATCCTCGAGGACGCCAAGCGCCGCAAGGCCGCGCGCCTCGGCTGGCCTAAGGGCCGGCGCGACGAGGACGCGGTCGCCGAGGGCCGGGTGCTGGCCATGATCTTCGAGAAGAACTCGACCCGCACCCGCTTCTCGTTCGACGCGGCGATGCGCCAGCTGGGCGGCGACGTCCTGATCTCCAACGCCGTCGACATGCAGATCGGCCGCGGCGAGCCGATCGAGGACACCGCGCGGGTGCTGTCGCGCATGGTCGATGCGATCATGATCCGCGCCAACAACCACCAGGACGTGGAGCGCCTGGCGCTGTCCTCGACCATCCCGGTGATCAACGGCCTGTCGGATGGCAGCCACCCCTGCCAGATCATGGCCGACCTGCTGACCATCGAGGAGCATCGCGGGCCGGTGGCCGGCAAGACGCTGGCCTACGTCGGCGACGGCAACAACGTCTGCGCCAGCTTCATCCACGCGGCCCCCAAGCTGGGCTATCGGCTGAACATCGCCTGTCCGGCGATCTACCACCCGGACCTGCGCGACCTGGCCCGCGCGGCGCAGGAGCAGGGCGTGGTCTACGCCGGCGACGATCCGCGCGAGGCCGTCAAGGGCGCCGACGTGGTGATCACCGACACCTGGGTCTCCATGGGCGATGTCGACCACGACGAGCGGATCGAGGCGCTGGAGCCCTATCAGGTGGACGAGGAGCTGATGGACCTCGCCAAGCCCTCGGCGGTCTTCCTGCACTGCCTGCCCGCGCACCGCGGCGAAGAGGTCACCGACGAGGTGATCGACGGCCCCAAGAGCCTCATCTGGGACGAGGCGGAGAACCGCATCCACGCCCAGAAGTCGATCCTGGCCTGGTGCTTCGGCGCGCTCTGAGCCGGGCGAGAGAGCGGGCCTACTGCTTCTGGCCCGACCAGCTCACCTCGTTGTGGAAGCTGACGTCCAGTTTCCGGCTGCCCCGGTCGTAGACGAAGGCGGTGTCGCCGCTCTTCATGACGATGGTGTTCATCGCAGCCGTCAGGCCGACGCTGACCACCGGCAGGCGCGGATAGCTGGAGGTGATCTGCACGGTGTTCGGCCCCGTGCGGGTCAAGGTCAGGGTGACGCCCGACTGGCTCGAGCCCTTGGAGTCGGAGATCACGTCGCCGGCGTAGGATCCGGCCACGGCGTCGGCCAGGTCCGGCTTGCGCTCGGGCTTCGGCGCGGCGCCGGCGGCCGTGGCCAGCAGGACCGCGGCGACGCCCAGGCCCAGGACGCGGCGCGAACGGATGTGCGATGGGTTCAAGATCATGTCCACCCCTCCAGGTTGGAGGGCGACGATAGCATGCCGCCGCGCGACCGCACGCCGGTCCGCGACCGCCTTTGAAGGCCGCCCTAAGCGACCGTCACCGGCAGCTTGAGGAACACGCGCCCCTTGGCCGACGGCGCGGGCAGGGCGCCGGCGCGGATGTTCACCTGCAGGGACGGCAGGATCAGGGTCGGCGGCGCCAGGGTCGCGTCGCGGGCGCGGCGCAGGGCGACGAAGTCCGCCTCGCTGACGCCCTCGTGGGCGTGGACGTTCTGCGCCCGTTCGGCGGCGACGGTGGTCTCCCAGCGGAAGTCGCGCCGCCCGGTCGGCAGATAGTCGTGGCCCACGAAGACCCGCGTCTGCGGCGGAAGCTTCAGGATCTTGTGGATCGAGCGATAGAGCGCGGCCGCGTCCCCGCCCGGGAAGTCAGCCCGCGCCGTCCCATAGTCCGGCATGAACAGGGTGTCCCCCACGAAGGCGGCGTCGCCGATCAGGTAGGTGACGCAGGCCGGCGTGTGGCCGGGCGTGTGCATCACCCGCACGCTGAGGTCGCCCAGCGTCAGCACCTGGCCATCCTTCAACAGCAGGTCGAAGTCGCCGCCGGCCGGCTTCACCTCCGTCTCGAACAGGCCGGCGAACGTCTCCTGCACGCGCACGATTTCCGCGCCGATCGCTACCTTGGCGCCGGTGCGGCGGCGGATGTGGTCGGCGGCGGACAGGTGGTCCGCGTGGGCGTGGGTTTCCAGCACATAGGCGATCTTCAGATTCTGATCGGCCGCCGCGGCCAGGATGGCGTCGGCCGAGGCTGTGGAGATCTTCGCCGCCTTGGGCTCGTAGTCGAGGACGGGATCGATGATCGCCGCGGTCCGGGTCGCCGGATCGCTGACCAGATAGCTGGCGGTCGATGTCGCGGTGTCGAAAAACGCTTGAATCCTGGGGAGCATTGGACGGAGCCTCCTTCCGGCTTAACCGGCCATATATGAGCACTTGCTAAATTAGCAATACCTAATATATAGCGGTCATGTTCGATCTCGCGAACTTCAACATCGCCGACTTCGAGGCCAGCGCGGCGCAGGCGGCAAAGCTGCTGCGTGCGCTCAGCAATGAACGTCGCCTGATGATCCTCTGCCAGCTCACCGAGGGTGAGCGCTCCGTGGGCGAGCTTGCGCCGCGCGTGGGGCTCTCGCAGTCGGCGCTCTCGCAGCACCTCGCCGTGCTGCGGGAAGAGGGCGCTGTGGCGACGCGTCGGGAAGGCCAGACGATCTGGTACCGGATCGACGACCCGGCCACGATGAAGGTGATGGCGACGCTCGCGGAGATCTTCTGTCCTCCCCAGGAGACAAGCCATGACCGCGACCTTCGAGCCCCTGAAACCCGAGGAGGCGGCTGAGCGCCCGCGCGCCGGCCGCGCCGTCTTCGGCGTGGCGCGGGCGCCGGTCCTGGCGCCCTGGAACCGCCCGGCGCGAGTCTGATCCATGGATCCCGAGGTCCTGCGGCTGGCGCTGGCGGCGGTCGGCGGCAGCGTCATCGGCCTGCTGCTCGCCATGTTCGGCGGCGGCGGCTCGGTGCTGGCGACGCCGCTGCTGATCTATGTGGTCGGCGTCGCCGACCCGCACGTGGCCATCGGCACCGCCGCAGCCGCCGTGGCGGCCAACGCCCTCATCGGCCTGGTCGCACAGGCGAAGGCGGGCGTGGTGAAATGGCCTTGCGCCCTGGTGTTCGGCGCGGCGGGCCTGGCCGGCAGCCTGGTCGGCGCGCAGGTCGCCAAGCAGGTGGACGGCCACAGCCTGCTGCTCTGGTTCGCCCTCGCCATGGCCCTCATCGGGGCCTCGATGCTCCTGCCTCGCCGCAGCGAGGGCGATCCGGGCGTTCGCCTGGACGGGCGGCTGGCGCTGCGCCTCGGGCCTTTGGGCGCGCTGGTGGGACTGGCGGCCGGCTTCTTCGGGATCGGCGGCGGCTTCCTGATCGTGCCCGGCCTGATGGCCGCCACCGGCATGACGCTCACCAACGCCGCCGCTTCATCCCTAGTCTCGGTGGTGCTGTTCGGCGCCGCCACCAGCGCCAGCTACGCCGCCTCCGGCCTTGTCGACTGGCCGCTGTTCGTCGCCCTGGTGGCGGGCGGTGGCTTGGGCGCCGTGGCCGGCGCGCCGGCGGCGCGGCTGATAGGTCGGCAGGGCGCCGTGGCCCGTCGGGCGTTCGCGCTCATGGTGATCGCGGTCGCGGCCTATGTCGCCTGGCGCGCCCGCCAGTAGAGCGAGGCGTCAGTAGAGCGAGGCGTCAGGCCGCGCTCGCAATCCACGATCAAGCGCCTATATGGGCGCGATGCCGACCAAGCCTGCCGCCACGTCGCCCATTCCCGACGACGCCGTAACCGCCTTCCAGATCGAGGGTGAGCCCGTGCGCGGCCGCCTGGCGCGCCTGGGCCCGGCGATCGACGAGATCCTGCGCCGCCACGACTATCCCGAGCCCGTCGCCAACCTGCTGGGCGAGGCTTGCGCGCTGGCGGCCCTCGTGGGCTCCAACCTGAAGTTCGACGGCCGGCTTATCGTCGAGGCGCGCGGCGACGGTCCGGTGCGTTTCGTGGTCGCCGACTACGACACCTCCGGCGGCCTGCGCGGCTACTGCGGCTTCGAC
>JAFEDM010000431.1 GCA_018241625.1 Pseudomonadota bacterium
GCCTCCTCCATCAGCGCCTGCACCTGCTCGGCCGGCAGGACCACCGGCAGCAGGCCGTTCTGGAAGCAGTTGTTGTAGAAGATGTCGGCGAAGCTGGTGGAGATCACGCAGCGGATCCCGAAATCCATCAGCGCCCACGGAGCGTGTTCGCGGGAGCTGCCGCAGCCGAAGTTGTCGCCGGCCACCAGCACACCCGCGCCCTTGTACTCCGGCCGGTTGAGCACGAAGTCGGGCTTCTCGCGGCCCTCGGCGTCGAAGCGGAAGTCGTAGAACAGGCCCTTGGCCAGGCCCTCGCGCTCCACGGTCTTCAGGAACTGCTTGGGGATGATCTGGTCGGTGTCGATGTTGGCCAGCGGCAGCGGCGCGATCTTGGCGTCCAGGCGGGTGAAGGCGTCCATCACGCGGCCTCCATCTGAGGGGTCTGTTGGATCATGATCGTCGGCACGCCGGCGGGCGCGTCGCGCACGGTGAAGACCGAGGTGCCGGGCTTGCGGCCGGTGCGGACCTCGGACACGTCGAAGCCGGCGGCGGCGATGCGAGCCTGGGCCGCTCGGGGGTCGGTGACGCGCCAGGCCAGGCCGCCGAAGCGGTCGGGATCATCCGAGACCGGCGTCTTCAGGCTGGCGCCGACTTCGAACACCGCCGCGCCGCAGCGGAAGAACAGCTGGCGCGCGCCCCACTGTTCGTTGGCGCGGTCGAGCCGCAGGTCGAGGCCGAACTTGGCCCCGTAGAGGCCGAGCGCCCGCTCCGGATTGGGCGTGCCGATCACGATGTGGTCGAGGCCGTCGATGTCCGAGGCCGGGTCACCGATCGGCTTGGAAGAGATGGCGCTGTGCGCGCTGGCCAGGATGAACTCCAGCCCCGCGGCGCGCACCCGGGCGAGCGCCCCGGCCGGCTCGACCTCCAGGCCGCGACGGGTCAGCAGGCGCGAGGCCTGGGCGACATCCTCCACCGCGAAGGCGCAGAGCCAGACGCCTTCGCCGGCGGCGTCCAAACGTTCGCGGACGCGGTCGCCGGCCGACCCCGCGCCATCCGGCGCGATGACCTCCAGCGCCATGTTGGGGAAGCGGAACCAGGCGCGTTTCGCGCCCTCGCGCGGCGCGAAGTCCGGCTCGCGGCCCAGCAGGCGCCGGTAGCCGTCGACGCCGGAGTCGAAGTCGCGGACGGCGACGGCGATATGGTCCAGGCCGGTGATCATCGCGCGGGCCTCAAATCAGGAACTCCCGCACGTCGGCGATGTGGCCCTTGATGGCGGCGGCGGCGGCCATCACCGGGCTCATCAGGTGAGTGCGTCCGCCGCGGCCCTGGCGGCCCTCGAAATTGCGGTTGGAGGTCGAGGCGCAGCGCTGGCCGGGCGCGACCTTGTCCGGGTTCATGGCCAGGCACATGGAGCAGCCCGGTTCGCGCCATTCGAAGCCGGCGGCGGTGAAGATCTCGTCCAGGCCCTCGGCTTCCGCTTGCTCACGCACAAGGCCGGAGCCCGGCACGACCATGGCGCGGACGCCGGCGGCCACCCTGTGACCCTCCACGATCCGCGCGGCGGCGCGCAGGTCCTCGATTCGGCTGTTGGTGCAGGAGCCGATGAACACCACGTCGACCTTGGCCTCGGTGATCGGCTGGCCGGCGGAGAGACCCATGTAGTCGAGGGCACGCTCGGCCGAGGCGCGCTTGTCTGGGCTGGCGAAGCTCTCCGGCGCCGGCACCACATCGGTGATGGCGATCACGTCCTCCGGGCTCGTGCCCCAGGTGACCAAGGGCGCGATGGCGGCGGCGTCGAGGGTGATCTCGCGGTCCCAGTGGGCGTCGTCGTCGCTCGCGAAGCTCTTCCAGTGGTTCAGCGCCATTTCCCAGGCGCCGCCCTTGGGCGCGGCGGGCCGACCCTTGAGGTAGTCGAAGGTCGTCTCGTCCGGCGCCACCAGGCCCGCGCGGGCGCCCGCCTCGATGGTCAGGTTGCACAGCGTCATGCGCCCTTCCATGGAGAGCGCCCGCACCGCCGAGCCGGCGTATTCAATGACGTAGCCGGTGCCGCCTGCCGTGCCGATCGCCCCGATCACCGCCAGAGCATAGTCCTTGGCGCCGACGCCCGGGATCGGCTCGCCCTCGATGTTCACCCGGAAATTCTTCGCCTTGGTCTGCCGCAGGGTCTGGGTGGCCAGGACGTGCTCGACCTCAGACGTGCCGATGCCGTGGGCCAGAGCCCCGAAGGCGCCGTGGGTCGAGGTGTGGCTGTCGCCGCAGACGATGGTCATGCCCGGCTGGGTGCGGCCCTGCTCGGGGCCCACCACATGGACGATGCCGTTGCGCACGTCGCCCATGGGGAAGAACTCGATTCCCGCGTTCTTGACGTTGGCGGCCAGGGTCTTCAGCTGGGTGCGCGCTTCCTCGTCCTCCACCGCGTCGACGCCCTTGGCCTGGCCTTCGGTGGGCACATTGTGGTCGGCCACGGCCAGCACACGGTCCGGCCGGCGCACCTTGCGATGATGCGCGCGGAGGCCGGCGAAGGCCTGGGGCGAGGTCACCTCATGGATCAGGTGCAGGTCGATGTAGAGGATCGCCTCGCCGTCCTGTTGAGCGACGACGTGCGCGTCCCAGATCTTGTCGTAGAGTGTCTTGGCTGAGGAAGGCTGGCCGGGCATGGGCGGCATGTAGGTCCGCGCACCCGCGCACGTCTAGTGCTGCGGCGCCGCATTTCTCAGGTGTGCGGCGCAATTTTCTTCCACTGCGGTCAAGCGGCCAGGGCCTGGTCCCGCGCCGGCAGGCAGCCCAACCCGCGCAAGGCGGCGCGCAGGGCCTCCTCGATCGGGGTGTGGGGTTCCAGCCCCAGGCGCGCGACCAGCTTCGCGTTGTCCATCAGCACCGGCGTCTCCCAGAGGTAGCGCATCTCCAGCATCTCGCGGAACGTCTCGTTGAGTGGCGCAAGCCCGCGAATGGCGAACCAGGGCAGGCGGTTGACCGAGAGCTTGCGCCCGGCGGCGGCTTGCAGCGCGGCGACGAAATCCTGGCCGCTCACCGCATAGCCGCGCATGTGGAAGGTCTCGAAGTCGGTGAGGTCCGGCAGGGCCGCCAGCCCCACTATGGCCTCGGCGACGTCGGGCAGATAGGCCCAGCCGTGGGCGATCTCCAGCGGCCCCGGGTAGGTGACCGAGGCGAGCGGTTTGCCAGGCTTCACCAGGCCCGCGCCCAACCAGCTGTTGGCGCTGGCCGTGGGGCCGAAGAAGTCGCCGGCGCGGACGATCAGCACCTTGAGGTCCCTTTCGTCCGAGGCCGCCTTCAGCTCGGCCTCCATCTGCACCCTGATCGCGCCCTTGCGGGTCGTCGGATTCTGCGGGCTGTGCTCACGCAACTCAAGGAAGGCGTCGGGTCCGTAGTTGTAGACCGTGCCCGGGAAGACCAGGCGGGCGTCCGCCGAGAGCGCCGCGGCGATGGCCGAGCGGACCATGGGCAGCTGCAGCCCGGCCCAGTTGCGGTATCCGGGCGGGTTCGCCCCGTACATGACCAGGTCCGCGCCCTCGGCGGCGGCGACCACCTGCGCCTCGACCATGGCGTCGCCCTTGACCCATTCGAGGCCCGGCCGAGGAGGCGCCTTCCGCCGCGCAGCCTCCGGATCGCGGTGCAACGCCCGCACCCGCCAGCCGTCGGCCAGCAGCCGCTCGGCCACGGCCCCGCCGATCCCGCCCGTGGCGCCGATCACCAGCGCCAGCCTGCCGTCGTTCGATAGCATGGTTATCTCCTGGACTTGTCGCCGGGAGAGGTGCGCCCCATTTACCTCCAACAGAATTGCGCAATGTTCTGGGGCAGGTATTCAAAAGCGCATGCCGGGGCCGAACGACTGGGACCTGTTCCAAAGCCTGCATGCGGTGCTGGAGGCCGGCACCCTGTCCGCCGCCGCGCGGATCCGCGGCCTGACCCAGCCGACCCTGGGTCGCCACATCGAGACGCTGGAACAACGCCTGGGCTCGCCGCTCTTCCTGCGTAGCCCGCGAGGCCTGCAGCCGACCGACCTGGCGCTGGAACTCAAGCCGCACCTGCACGACATGTCGGCGGCCGCCTCGGCGGCGGTGCGCGACGCCTCAGGCGCGGCCAACTCCCTGGCGGGCTCGATCCGCATCTCGGCCAGCGAGATGGTCGGCGTCGAGGTCCTGCCGCCGATGCTGACCAGCTTCCGTGAGCAGCACCCCGGCGTCGTGATCGAGCTGAAGCTCTCCAACCTCAATGACGACCTGTCGCGGCGCGAGGCGGACATCGCCGTGCGCATGACGCCACCGAGCCAGAGCGCCTTGATCGCCAAGAAGGTGGGCGAGGTCTGCCTGGGGTTCTACGCCACGGCCGAGTACCTGGAGCGTCACGGCACGCCGGAGATGCTGGAGGACTTCAAGGGCCACACCATCATCGGCTTCGACTCGAACGCCAGCATCCGCGACGTGCCCGGCCTCAACATGCCGGTGAGCCGCGAGATGTTCAGCTTCCGCTCCGACAACGACCTGGCGCAGACGGCGGCCCTGCGGGCGGGGTTCGGCATCGGGGTCTGCCAGACGGGCATCGCGCGCCGCTATGGCCTGGTGCGGGTGCTGCCGAACTTCGACTTCTTCACCATGGGCTGCTGGATCGTCATGCACGAGAACCTGCGCGGCAGCCGGCGCATGCGCGCGATGTTCGACCACCTGGTGGACGGCGTCACCGCCTACATCCGCGAAAGCCGCGGCGCCTAGCCCAGGGTGGCCGTCGTGGACCAGCGCTGGCGAAGCCAGGTGGCGACCCAGGCGGTCGACAGCCCGACGGCGAGGGCCGCGGCCAGGTTAGGGGCCACGGCGGTGATGTGGTTGGTCACCGAGAGCAGGTGAACCGGCACGTTGTGGGTCAGGTAGATGTAGAAGCTGGCCCCCGCGACGGCGCCGATCGCCGAGCGGATCCAGCTGGGGGCCTGGGTCACCGGGACGTAGAGGATGAGCACCGCCGCGGCCAGCAGCGACAGGGCATGGGTGACGCTGGCCGGGGGCGGCAGGATCTGCCACAGGCCCGGAACGCCCTTGAGCTCGAGGATGCACAGCCCCGTCGTCGCGGCGGTGAACGCCACGCGCTGGACGGGGGTCCTGGCCAGCCTCAGGCACCAGCCCAAGGCCACCAGATAGTAGACGGAATCCAGGGTCCGCATCGACAGGTGGTCGTGGTGGAAGGTCGCGTAGGCGGCCATCCGCACCGCGACGGCGAGCCCCAGCAACACCATGCCGAAACCCCACGGCCGGGCTGTCGCAAAGCGGCGGATTGGCGCCACGCAGAACAGCAGGATCGTCAGCAGGAGGGCTTGGGCCAGCGCCTCCAGGAACCAGTAGGGTTCGACGAACGAGTCGAAGCGGCCGAAATAGTTGCTGACCCCGAGCATGCCCGGCAAATCCAGGCGGTGCTTGAACAGCTGATAGGCGATCAGGATCACGTAGTAGGGCAGGAAGATCCGGCGCAGGAAGCCGGTCAGGACCTCCCACCGCGCCTTCGACGCCAGGCGGCCACGCTGGTAGCGCGCGAGGTTGTAGCCGACCAGCATCAGCAGGATGTCGGCGCCGCCGGTGACTTGCAGGTGGGAGGCGTGGACAACCACCACCGCCAGGGCGGCGATCGCCCGGATGATCATTTCGGTTTCGATCGGCCGCAGCCGCCATGGCGCGGGATCGACGGCCGTGGCCTCGTCCGCCATCGCCTGCAGCTCGGCGATGGAAAGTTCTTCCCAAGGCTGGGGCAGGGTCCCCAGCACTCGTTCCAGGGCGAGCGAAAGGGTGACGTATCTCAGGGAATCGCCGCCCAGGCTGACGAAGCTGTCGCCAGGTTCCAGCTTCGCCTGAGGGAAGGTCCGCTGGAAGATCTCGATCACCGCCTGAGCGCCTGAACGGTCGTTCGCCGCGGGCCCTCGCGCCGCATAAGCCGCCTGCAGGATGGCGGCGTAGTCGATCTTGCCTGACGGCAACCGGGGAAACTCGTCCATCCGGATCGCCTGGAAGACATCGGCTGGCAGGGCGAAGCGGCCGGTCAGCACACCCACGGCCGCGGCGAGCTTCGCTTCGCGCCCCACCGCGACGGCGATCAGGCTGTCGTCGCCTGTCACGGTCGCCCGGATCCCCTTCGCCGCCAGGGCGGCTTCCAGATCGTCGAGCGACACCCGAAGGCCAAACAGTTTTACGAACCGGCTCTTGCGCCCGACGATCGTGTAGACGCCTTCCGCGTCGCGGGTAGCGAGATCTCCGGTCGCCAATTCGTCCAGCTCGAACCCCTTGGCCAGGTCGGCCCGTTCGAGCGCGTAGCCCATCATCACGTTCGCGCCGCGGTAGATCAGTTCGCCGGGCGTGTCGGGCGCGGTGATCTCCCGGCCTTGGTCATCCACCAGCCGCAGGGCTCCGCCGGGGATCGCCACGCCGATCGCGCCAGGTTTCTTCCCCAACTGGTCGGGCGGCAGGTAGGCGATGCGGGCGGTGGCCTCCGTCTGGCCATACATCACGAAGAAATCCACCCCTCGAGCCTTCGCCCAGCGCGAATAGCGCGACACCGCCTCGGGCGGCAGGCGGCCACCCGCCTGGGTGAGGCGCCGCAGGCTGGGGTGAGGTGCGTTGAGGAAGCCGATCCGCTCGAGGAGCTCGTAGGTGTAGGGCACGCCGGCCATCGAGGTCGCCTCCTCCCGATCGAAGAAGGTCCAGAAGGCGGGGTCGGCGACGGATCGGCCGGTCAGCAGGACCGTCGCGCCGCGCGACAGGTGCGAGGTGAGCACCGACAGGCCGTAGCTGTAGTGGAGCGGCAGGGAGGTGATCGGGCGCTGGTCCGGCCCGATCCCCAGGAATTCGGCGATCGACCGTGCGTTCGCCTCGAGGCCGGTGGCGGAGAGCCGGACCAGCCTGGGCGAGCCCGTCGTCCCAGACGTCGGCAGGAGCAACGCCAGAGCGGGATGCAACTCAGCGGCTGGCCCGGGGCGAAGGCTCAACGTCCAGCGCTCCGCGGCCTTGGCGAACACGGCGTCGGGCGAAAACGTGCGGCCGATCCGCTCGCCGGCCTCTCCGGGCGCGGTCAGCAGGATCGCATGGCCGTGCCGAAGCGCCCCCAGGAGGGCCACCACGGCGTCGACCTCATTCGCCATCTGGATGTTGAGCAGGCGGCGTTGCGGACCGAGCCGACGCGCGAAGGCGTCCGCCCGCTCCGCCAGTTCAGCGTAGCTCAGGACGCGACCGTTTTCGCCAACCAGCGCCGTCCGGTCCCCGAAGGATTCGAGGCGGTGCGCAAAGCCGGGTTCCAGTTTCCCCCGAAGAGGCTCGCGCGTTTGATCCACGACGCCCCCACCCATTCAACACCCGGTGTAACCGGTGTCGGGACGGTCTCCAAGAACGGGCGGCGACCGTCTGGCGCCGGCCGCCGCCTAAGCCGCCTGGCCCGAGTTGGGTTCGGAGCCGGCCGCAAGCGCCTCGGGGCGTCGCCCTGGCGTGGCCGGAAACTGCTTCACCTCTCGGCTTGCGACCAGCCGGCGATCAGGACATTGAGCGGGGGCGATTGCGCGCGAGGCGGATGAAGGAGCGCCGGATCGTGTCCAAGGGTTTCCCGCAGGGCGGCTGTGGTTGCGGCCAGGTGCGATGGCGGGCCACGGCGGCGCCGATCAATGTGCGCCTCTGCCATTGCCGCCAGTGCCAGCACGCGACGGGCGGGCCCTATTTCGCCCGCGCCCTCTACAACGACGCCGACGGCGAGCGCTCGGGCGAGACCACGCGCTGGGCTTCGTCGCACCGGCTGTATCGCCTATCCTGCGCCCGTTGCGGCGCGCCTGTCTTCGCCGAACCGCAGGACGGGCCCTGGATCGCGGTGGCGCTGGGTTCGCTGGATGACGCTGAGGCGCTGAGGCCCGGCTCACACATCTGGGTCAGCGAGAAGCTGAGTTGGGTGGTAATCGACGATGGGCTGCCGCAGTTCGAACGAGGCGCCTGAACGAAAACGGCGGCCGCATCGCTGCGGCCGCCGTTCGTGTCTCTTAAGGTCGCGAAGGGCTCAGCCTTCGCGGGGTTCCGAGGCCGCCTCGTCGCGCGCGGTCATCTGGCGCTCGGCGATGCGGGCCGACTTCCCGCGGCGGTCGCGCAGATAATAGAGCTTGGCGCGGCGCACGACGCCGCGGCGCTTCACCTCGATGGATTCGATCATCGGGCTCATCACCGGGAACAGACGCTCGACGCCCTCGCCGAAGCTGATCTTGCGGACGGTGAAGCTCTCGTCGATGCCTTGGCCGCCCCGGGCGATGCAGACGCCTTCGTAGGCCTGCACCCGCTCACGGTCGCCTTCCTTGATGCGCACGTTGACGCGCACGGTGTCGCCGGGCTGTAAATCGGGGATCTTCTTGTTGGCGAGGAGGCGGGCTTCCTCCTCCTTCCGGAGGGTCTCGATCACGTTCATGGTCTTCATCCTTTGTGGGGCTTGAACGCCCTTTGGCTGTCAGTTGGCGGGACGCCGCGCCCATAAGTCCGGCCGCCGCTCCCGCGTGGTCTTCTCCCGTTCCGCCTGCCGCCACTTGCCGATTTCGGCGTGGTTGCCGGAGAGCAGGACCTCGGGGATGTCCAACCCTTCGAACGTCCGCGGTCGCGTGTACTGCGGATGCTCGAGGAGCCCGTCCTCGAAGCTCTCTTCGTTGAGGCTTTCGGCCTGGCCCAGAACCCCGGGCACCAGTCGGACGCAAGCCTCGATCGCCACCAGCGCCGCCGCCTCGCCACCGGCCAGGACCGCGTCGCCCACGGCGACTTCCTCGAACCCGCGCGCGTCGAGCACCCGCTGATCCACCCCCTCGAACCGCCCGCACAGGACGATCAGTCCCGGACCCGCGGCCCACTCACGAACGCGCGCCTGGGTCAGGGGCCGACCCCGGGCGCTCATGTACAAAAGCGGACGCCCGCGCCGCTCCACGCTATCCAGCGCAGAGGCGATCACGTCCGCCCGCATCACCTGTCCAGGACCGCCACCCGCAGGGGTGTCGTCGAGGAAGCCGCGCTTATCCTTGGAAAAGGTCCGAATGTCCAGTGTTTCCAAGGTCCAGAGTCCTTGGTCACGCCAGGCGGTCCCGATCAGGGAAACGCCCAGCGGGCCGGGAAAGGCCTCCGGGAACATGGTCATGACGGTGCAGTCGAACGACATGCGCTTCAAAGGGCCGCAGAGCCGCTCTGCGTCAAGGGGCGGCGACTTTGGCTTGTGGCGGGCTCAGCCGAGGGCTAAGCGCGCGCCATGAGCGAGACCTCCGACAACACAGAAACCCTTGGGGGCCAGGACGAAACCCTCGTCGAGACGCTGCAGCTGGAGCGGATCGAGGAGAACCTGTTCCGCGGCACGACACCGGACAGCCGGCCGGGCCGCATCTTCGGCGGCCAGGTGATCGCCCAGTCGTTGCTGGCGGCCTACGAGACCATCGAGACGCGGGTCTGCCATTCACTGCACTGCTACTTCATCCGGCCGGGTGATCCGACCGTGCCGATCGTCTTCGAGGTGGACCGCAGCCGCGACGGCGGCAGCTTCACGACGCGCCGCGTGATCGCCATCCAGCACGGCAAGCAGATTTTCAACCTCGCCGCCTCGTTCAAGGATCCGGAGAAAGGGTTCGAACACCAGACCGCCATGCCGAGCGGCCCGCACTGGTCGGAGCTGCCCGACCAGATGGAGGTGCTCCGCGAGGCCATGAAGAACGCGCCGGAGGAGGCGAAGCGCTGGCTGTCGCGGCCGCAGCCCATTGAGATGCGCTCGCAAGACGCGCGCACCTACTGGAAGAGCGGGCCGAAGGAACCGGAAGCCCAGAACTGGTTCCGCTGCGCCACCCCGATCGGCGACGACCCGCACATGCACCAGGTCATCCTGGCCTACGCCTCGGACATGAACCTCTTGTCGACGGCCATGCGGCCCTACGGGATCCACTGGCAGACGCCGGGCTTCCAGTCGGCGAGCCTCGATCACGCCATGTGGTTCCACCGCTCGACCGACTTCAACCAGTGGCACCTCTATGTCCACGACAGCCCGTCGGCCTCGGACGGGCGCGGCCTGATCCGCGGCGCGATCTACGCCGAGAACGGCGCCCTCGTGGCCTCCGTCGCCCAGGAAGGCCTGATGCGGATGCGAACCCAATGACGGGCGAGACCCAGACCCTCGTCGAGACCCTCGGGCTGGAGCGGCTTGAGGTGAACCTGTTCCGCGGGACGACGCCCGACGCCGAGCAGCGGCAGCGGATCTACGGCGGCCAGGTGATCGCCCAGTCGCTGCTGGCGGCCTACGAGACGGTCGAGGATCGGGTCTGCCATTCGCTGCATTGCTACTTCATCCGGCCGGGCGACCCCTCGATCCCGATCATCTTCGAGGTGGACCGCAGCCGCGATGGCGGCAGCTTCACGACCCGGCGGGTTATCGCCGTCCAGCATGGGCAGCAGATCTTCAACCTGGCCGCCTCGTTCCAGATCGACGAGCAGGGCTACGAGCACCAGTCCGACATGCCCGACGCGCCGCCGCCGGACGAGGTCGAGGGCGACGCGGAACGGCGCAGGCGGATGGCGGCCCTGACGCCGCCGGAGGAAGAGGAAGACTGGATCGACCGCCATCAGCCGATCGAGATGAAGACGGTCGGAGGCCGCTTCGACGTGGTCGCCTACGAACCCCTGCAGCCCATCCAGCAGGTGTGGTTCCGCGCCCGGGACCCCCTGCCAAGCGACCAGCACATGCACCAGGTGATCATGGCCTACGCCTCGGACATGAGCCTGCTCGGCACCTCGATCCGGCCGCATGGGGTGAGCTGGCGCACGCCCGGCTTCCAGGCGGCCAGCCTGGACCACGCCATGTGGTTCCACCGCCCGACCAACTTCAACGAATGGCACCTGTATCAACAGGAAAGCCCCTCTGCCGCGGGCGGCCGGGGCTTCAACCTGGGGTCCATCTACCGCGCCTCGGACGGCGTCCTGGTGGCGAGCTGCGCTCAGGAAGGGCTGATGAGGATGCGGAAACCGAGGCCGAAGGCCTAGGGCCTACTCGACCTCTTCCGCCCTCACCGCCACGATCCGGCCGGCGTCCATCTGGACCTCGGGGACGGCCTCGCGGGTGAAGGGCAGCCACCAGCTTTCGCCGCCGACGGCGGGCGTCACTTCCAGCAGGTCGCCGGCGCCGAAGTCGCGCACGGATTTCACGGTCCCCAGCGGGTCGCCCTCCAGGCTGACCACGTCCAGGCCGATCAGGTCGTGGATGTAGAACTCGTCCTCGTCCGGCTCGGGCAGCGCGGAGCGGGGGACATGGAGCTTCAGGCCGCGCAGGGCCTCGGCCTCCTCGCGGGTGGCGATCTCCTTCGCACGCGCCACCACGCCGCCCTTGGCCGGGCGGCCGCCTGTCAGCGTGAGGCCGGGCGTCCCGTCCTCACGCAGCAGGGTCTTGTAGCTCACCAGGGCCAGCGGTTCGGCCGTGAAACTGGTGATGCGCACCTCGCCCTTGACGCCGAAGGCGCCGGCGACGCGGCCCACCAGGATCAGGTCGTCCCGCAAGCGCGGGCTCAGCCTTCCGAGGCTTCGCCGCCCTCGGCGGCCGGGGCTTCCTCAGCGGGAGCTTCCGCGGCGGGCTCTTCAGCCGCCGGAGCAGCTTCTTCAGCAGCCGGGGCTTCTTCCGCGGCGGCTTCAGCGGCGGGCGCTTCTTCAGCAGCAGCTTCGGCGGCCGGAGCCTCTTCCACCACTTCCGGCTCGGGCGCCGGGGCGTTCTTGGCGTCTTCCAGGGCCTGGAGACGGTCAGCCTCACGCTGGGCCTTTTCCTCGGCGCGTTCCTTGGCCTTCGTGCCCGGCTCGCCCTTCTTCGGGTTGTTGCCGTGGGTCCAGGTTCCGATGCCCTGCTTGGCCAGCTCGCGGGCCACGCGGTCGGTCGGCTGGGCGCCCTTCTTCATCCATTCCTGGATGCGCTCGACCTTCAGGGTGACGCGGTTGGCGTCGTCCTTTTTCAGCAGCGGGTCGTAGGCGCCCACCTTCTCGATGAAGCGGCCGTCGCGCGGCGAGTGGCTGTCGGCGACGACGATCGAGTAGTAGGGGCGCTTCTTGGTGCCGCCACGGGCGAGCCGGATCTTCAGCATTGGTCTTGGTCCTTGGTCCTAAGTTCTATTTCTTGAAGGGGTTGAAGCCGGGGGGCAGGCCGCCGCCCAGGCCGGGCAATTTGAGGTCGCCGCTTTGCAGCTTGGCGGCCATCTCCTCGATCTCTTTCTCGGAGGGCATGGGCATCTTGCCGCCGCCCAGGGTCTTCAGGCGGTCCATCATGCCGCCGCCACCGCCGGGGCCGCCGCCCATGCCGCCCAGCATCTGGGCCATCTGGGCGAAGCCCTTGCCGCCGTTGCGGCTCATCATCTTGAAGGCGTCGGCCATCTGGCGGTGCTGCTTCAGCACGCGGTTGACCTCGGCCACGTCGACGCCGGCGCCGGCGGCGATGCGGCGCTTGCGCGAGGCGGCCAGGATGTCGGGCTTGCGCCGCTCTTCCTTGGTCATGGACGAGATGATCGCCGCCTGGCGGTCGATCGCCTTGTCGTTCATGCCGCTCTCGGCGATCTGCTTCTTCATCTTCTGGACGCCGGGCAGCATGCCCATCAGGCCTTCCACGCCGCCCATGCGCTTCATCTGCTGAAGCTGCTCGGCCATCATGTCCAAGTCGAACTGGCCCTTGGCCAGCTTCTTGGCCATCGCCTCGGCCTTGGCGACGTCCAGTTCCTGGGTCGCCTTCTCGACCAGGGCCACCACGTCGCCCTGGCCCAGGATGCGGCCGGCCACCCGGGCGGCGTCGAAGACTTCCAGGCCGTCGATCTTCTCGGACACGCCCAAGAACTTGATCGGCAGGCCGGTGACCTCGCGCATCGAGAGCGCGGCGCCGCCGCGGCCGTCGCCGTCGGCGCGGGTCAGCACCAGGCCGGTCAGCGGCAGGCGCTCGTGGAAGGCCTTGGCGGTGCGCACCGCGTCCTGGCCGGTCAGGCTGTCGGCGACCAGCAGGGTCTCGGACGGATTGGCGATCTTCGCGATCTCCGCCGCCTCGCTCATCATCGCCTCGTCGAGCGTGGTGCGCCCGGCGGTGTCGAGGATGACGACGTCGAAGCCCTGCAGCTTCGCCGATTGCAGGGCGCGCTTGGCGATGTCGGGCGCCGTCTGGCCGGGCACGATCGGCAGGCTGTCGACCTCGGCCAGCTTGGCCAGCGTCGCCAACTGCTCCATGGCGGCCGGGCGGCGCGTGTCGAGCGACGCCAGGAGGACGCGTTTGCGCTCCTTGCCCAGCTTCAGCGCCAGCTTGCCGGCGGTGGTGGTCTTACCCGAGCCCTGCAGGCCGGCCATCATGATGACCGTCGGCGGGTTCAGCGAAATGTTCAGGCCGGGCGGTTCGTCCGTGCCGCCCAGCATCTCCACCAGGCCGTCGTAGGTGATCTTGACCACCTGGTCGGCCGGGCGGACGGAGCGGATCACCGCCTCGCCGGTGGCGGCTTCCTTGGCCTTGGCGATGAAGTCGCGGACGACCGGCAGGGCGACGTCGGCTTCCAGAAGCGCGACGCGGACCTCGCGCAGGGCCTCGTCGACGTCCTTTTCGGACAGCACGCCACGGCCGGAAAGCCGGTCGAAGACCCCTGTCAGCCGTTCTGTAAGCGCGTCGAACAAACCAGACTCCTATAACCAAACGCAGTCGACCCCCGTGCACGATTGCGTGGACGGGGGGCCTCGCCGTCCTCGTCCCAGATAAGGCCTGGGGGTCGTGACGGTAGAGGGCGCTGACCGAGGTTGGCGCCGGAAGGGCGCGCTTATGCGCTCAAAGGGGGCGGAAGGTCAAGGAAGGTAGCTCTGCGACGTAGGTCAATAGAAGCGCGAGCGGTGGCGACAACAGCGCGATTAGGGACCAAACAGGCCGCCTGCGCGAATGGGGAGTCAGGGCGTAGATCGGGCCAACTAGGAAGGCCACCGGCGCCATCAAAAACCCTATCATGAGGGTCGCGGGCGGCGAGTTGCCTGCGACGACATAGGCTGCGGACAATGTCAGGCCAAAGCACGACGCCGGCAGCCAAGCGACAAGCTCAATCACCGCGACCGGAATGCGTAGGCGCTCGACAAATGCCCGCATATCCAAGATGTCACCCCGCCTTGACCCTCATGGTTGATGCGAGCCTTGGGGCCTCGGCTTGTCAAGGACCGGCCCCTGGCCGGCCGCACGGCGGCGCGCTTCGCGCGTCCTTGAGAAGCCGAGACCCCAAGGCAAACTGGCCGGCATGAGATTTAAGCCGGAGCCTGCAGACCCTTCCAAACCGTGTCGTCCCGGTTTCGCCGTAGGCGAAGACCGGGACCCATAGACGCCGCGCCGCCCGACGAGGCTCGGTGGCGACGCCGCGACCTCATCTGCATCTCGGAGTCTATGGGTCCCGGATACGGCTCCGCCGTTCCGGGATGACAGTTGAAGGTCAGGCGAGGATGGCGGCCAGCTCCGCCCTCAACGCCTCGACGTTGCGCCGCACCTTCGCCTTGTAGATCCTGACCGCGTCGCGCTCGACCGGGATCATCGTCCGTTCGGGCAGGTCGCGGCCGAAGAGGTCCAGGAACAGGCTGCGGAACTTGCCGGAGGGCTCGGCGCCGCCGTCCGCGCCCACCTGCTCCACATAGGCCACCTGTTCGGCGGCGGTCATGGCGCAGAGCAGGGGGTGCAGGCGCGGGCTGACCACGTGGCGGGCGGACTGGTAGCGGACGATCAGCCGGTCCAGCGGGGCGTCCGCCAAGGCTTCCGCGCCCACCTCAAGGGTCTCGTCGCGGGTCCAGCGGGAAAGCGGGAAGGCCTCGACCAGCCAGTCGCCCAGGTGGCGGGCGTTGGCGTGGCCCTGGCCGTAGAGCAGCAGGTCTTCCTCCGAGCGCGCCCACCAGCTGTCGAGGCGGTCGATCGCGGCGGACAGGCGCGTGGCGTCGAGGCTCGCTCGGTATTGGGTCCCGAAGATGCCCACCGTGCGCCCGGCCCGGTCGATCAGGCGCGTGAGGTCGTCGGTGAGCAGCGGCTGGAACAGGCTGTTGCCGAGGCCGAGGATCATCAGGTCCGGCTTGCCGGCCGGCGCGGTCTCGAGCGCCCCAAGGTCGACGTGCGTCACCCGCGCATTGTCCGGCAGGATCCGCGGCAGCAGCTGGACGCCCAGGCGGTCGCCGAAGTTGGGCAGGCTCGCGTAGCTCACCACCCAGACGTCGCGCTCCGGCGCGACGCGCGCCGGCTCCGGCGTCAGGCGCAGGAGGAGCTGGCCGGGGCTGATCTCGCGCCCGGTGATGCGGGCGAACCCCGCGGCGTTGAGGACGCCGATGAGCTGGTCGGGGGTGAAGTCGTTGACCCAGCCCAGGGCCCGGCGGTCGGCGGGGCCGCGCCCGCCCGCCACGCAGTAGCTCATCACCACCGGCCGACCGACCGCGTGCAGCCGCTTCAGGAAGGCCGGGGCGTCATAGAGGTATTCGACCACGCCCAGCACGGTGATCACGTCTGCGGTGACGCCTGCCGGGAAGTCGCCGGCGTTGAAGTCGCAGACGAGGGTTCGGTCGTCGCGCGGGGTGAGGTCGCAGGGGATGTAGCGGCAGCCTTCCGGCAGGACGCGCTCCACGGCCATGGCCCCGCAGCCGAGGTCCAGCACGGTTGCTCCGCGCGGAATGTGCTGGGCGGCGAGCGCCGCGCGGCCGTCCCAGGCCGGGTCGAGCTGGGCCGGATCGGTCCAGCGCGCGACGTCGGTCTCGCCGGCCGCGACCACGGCCTTGCGCCGCGCGACCTCGTCTTCGCCAGAGCCATCGGCCGGTTCGGTCATGCCGGCGGCTTAGCACACTCCGGCCGCGCGGCGATGCCGGCGATCCATGTCCGAAAACCGCCAGCACTGGCGGCGAACGGGCCTATATTCACCCCATGACCCAATACACCCTCTTCGATACCTCGATCGGCTGGGCGGGCCTGGCCTGGGGCGAGCGGGGCCTTGTCGCCGCCCACCTGCCGGACGCCACGCCAGAGATCGCGCGCAAGAGCTTCCTGCGCCGCTTCCCGGAGATCGTGGAGGGGGAGCCGCCGCCCTACGTCCGCGAGGCCATCGCCCGCATCTGCGCCCTGATGGAGGGCGAACCCGTCGACTTGACCGGGGTGCCGATCGAGATCGAGCGCGTGCCGGAGTTCAACGCCAAGGTCTATGAGATCGCGCGTGCGGTGCCGCCCGGCGAAACGATCACCTATGGTGAGATCGCCCAGAAGCTGGGCGACAAACTGCTGGCCCGCGATGTCGGCGCGGCCCTGGGCCAGAACCCCTGGCCGATCGTCGTGCCCTGCCATCGGGTGACGGCCGCGGGCGGCAAGCCCGGTGGCTTTTCGGCGCGCGGCGGGGTCAACACCAAGCTGAAGTTGCTGACGATCGAAGGCGCGGCCTTCGTTCAACCGGCGCCGGCGAAGCCCGCAAAAGCTGCGTCGCCGCAGGCGGACCTCTTCAGCTAGGCCGGCTTCAGCTCGTTCAGGTGGCCCTTCAGGAGCTGGGCCACCAGATCGGCGACCGGGCCGCCGACGGCTTCCTGGTTCGCGGCCTCGATCGCTAGGGCGTCCATCATGGCGCGGTGAGCCCGAGGCGACAGGGTGGCGAAGGCGCGGGTGGTGGCGCGGGAAAGCGCGAGCGCGGTCTGGACGTCGATCTCAAGCGCGACGGCGGCGACCGGATCGGTGGCGGGGTTGGTCTTCGGGGACATGGTCGTTCGGATAGAGCCAGTGACGCAGCGGCGCTCCAACACCCGGAATGGCGTCGGCGCTGGCTCCCGTCCCTAGGTGGCTCGGCTGGGTAGGCGGCGCATATGGTTGAGCCTGACAGCGGTGTCAATACGTCGGTGTGTCATTTTGGCACGTCGACGGCGACCCCAGCCCGCCGAGAAGCCGGTCCCCGGGAAGGCTTGGGTGACAGTCCATCCGACGCCCGCTAACACCGGGCCATGGCCATCGGCGTCTTCGATTCCGGCGTAGGCGGGCTGTCGGTGCACCGCAGCCTGGTGAGCGCCTTCCCCACCGCCGACTTCGTCTACCTGGCCGACCAGGCCAACACCCCCTACGGCGGCCGTCCGGGCGAGGAGATCGTGAACCTGACGCGGGCCGGCTGCGAACGGCTGTTCGCCGAGGGCTGCAGCCTAGTGGTCCTGGCCTGCAACACAGCCTCCGGCGTGGCGCTGCGCCGCCTGCAGCAGACCTGGCTGCCGGCCTATCGCCGCGAACTGGGGCGGCCGCTGAACGTGCTGGGCATCATCGTGCCGACCATCGAGGCGGCGACGGGCCTGCCCTGGGAGCACGAGGCCGAGCGGCGCGGCGACAAGGTCGAGAAGCTGGACGTGCTGGCGGTGTTCTCGACGCCCGCCACCACCAACAGCCGGGTCTACGAGATCGAGATCGACAAGCGCCGCCAGGACGTGGCGGTCTTTTCGGAAGCCTGCCCCGAGCTGGCGCCGTTGATCGAACAGGGCGCGGCTGAGGACGAGCTGGCCGCCGCCGTCGCCCTGCATGTGAAGGCGATCGCCACCCGCATCGGCCGCCCGCCCGACCGGGCGATCCTCGGCTGCACCCATTATGAGATCGTGGGCGACCTGTTCCGCGCCGCCCTGCCGCCCGGCAC
>JAFEDM010000432.1 GCA_018241625.1 Pseudomonadota bacterium
GACCATGGAGTTCCTGGTGGATGGCGAGGATTTCGTCTTCATCGAGGGCAATGCCCGCCTGCAGGTGGAGCACACCGTCACCGAAGAGGTGACCGGCCTCGATCTCGTTCGCCTGCAGATCGCCATAGCCTATGGGCGGTCGCTGGCCGATCTCGGCCTGACCCAGGGCGAGGTTCCCGCCCCGCGCGGCCACGCCGTGCAGGTGCGGGTGAACCTGGAGACCATGGCGCCGGACGGTTCGGCGAAGCCCGCGGGCGGCGTGCTGACCGCGTTCGAGCCGCCGTCGGGGCCCGGCGTGCGGGTCGACGGCTTCGGCTACGCCGGCTACCGCACCTCGGCGCGGTTCGACAGCCTGCTGGCCAAGCTGATCGTCCATGCCGGCGCGGGCGGGCTGGAGCGGGCGGTCGCCAAGGCCTACCGGGCGCTGGGCGAATTCCGCATCGAAGGTTCGCCCACCAACATCGGCTTCCTGCAGCACCTGCTGGCCCGGCCGGAGGTGGCCGCCGGCGACGTGCACACCCGCTTCATCGAAGCCCACATGGCCGAGCTGCTGGCGGCGGACACGGCCCATCCGAAGTTCTATTTCGAGACCGCCGGCAAGGCGGCTGCGAGCCGGGCGCAGGTCGGCTATCAGGTCGACGCCGCCGATCCCCTGGCGGTCCTGGCGCTCGGCAAGGAAGAGCGAGTTCCGTCCACGGACGAGGAGGCGGAGCCGGAGGGGCCGGAAGGGACCAAGGCCCTGCGCGCGCCGTTGCAGGGGACGGTGATCTCCATCGCCGTGGCGGCGGGCGACGAGGTCCGCGCGGGCCAGGCCCTGATGATCATGGAATCCATGAAGATGGAGCATGTGATCGCCGCCGAGGTCTCCGGCGTCGTGCGCCAGGTCGCGGTCGAGGCCGGGGAGACGGTGTTCGAAGGCCACCCGCTGGCCTTCATCGAGGAAGCCGAGGTCGAAGGCGGCGCCCACGCCGGCGAGGAGGCGGTCGACCTCGACTTCATCCGCCCGGACCTCGCCGAGGTCATGGCGCGCCACGAGCTGACGCTCGACGCGGCCCGGCCCGACGCGGTGGCGCGGCGACGCAAGACCGGCCAGCGCACGGCGCGGGAGAACGTCGAGGACCTGGTCGATCCCGGCAGCTTCGTGGAGTACGGCCCGCTGGTGGTGGCCGCGCGGCGCCGGCGCCATTCCCTGGACGAGTTGGTCCGCACCACCCAGGCCGACGGCATGATCATGGGCTGGGCGTCGGTGAACGGCGACAAGTTCGCCGAGGACCGCGCACGGACGGCGGTGCTGTCCTACGATTACACGGTGCTGGCCGGCACCCAGGGGTCGAACAACCACTTCAAGCTCGACCGGATGAGCGAGCTGATCCACCGCTGGAAGACGCCGACGGTCTTCTTCACCGAGGGTGGTGGCGGGCGGCCGGGCGACACCGAGGGCGGCGGCTTCACCCGCGGCTTCGAGTTCTGGGGCAAACTGTCGGGGACCGTGCCGCTGGTGGGCGTCAATTCCGGCCGCTGCTTCGCCGGCAACGCGGCGATCCTCGGCTGTTGCGATGTGATCATCGCCACCAAGGACTCGGCGCTCGGCATGGGCGGCCCGGCCATGGTCGAAGGCGGCGGCCTGGGCGTCTTCCGGCCCGAGGAAATCGGCCCGATCAAGGTGATGCAGGCCAACGGCACCATCGACGTCCTGGTGGAGGACGAGGCCGAAGCCGTTCAGGTGGCGAAGAAGTATCTGAGCTACTTCCAGGGGCCGCTGGCCGACTGGACTTGCGCGGACCAGCGCCTGCTGCGCCGCGCGATCCCGGAGAACCGGCTGCGGGTCTACGACATCAGGAAGGTGATCGAGCTGATCGCCGACGAGGGCTCGGTGCTGGAGCTGCGGCCGAAGTTCGGCCTGGCCATGGTGACCGCCTTCATCCGCGTCGAGGGCCGGCCCATGGGGGTCTTCGCCAACAACCCCATGCACCTGGGCGGCGCGATCGACTCGGACGCCTCCGACAAGGCCGCGCGGTTCCTGCAGCTCTGCGAGGCCTTCGACTTGCCCGTGCTGAGCCTGTCGGACACGCCCGGCAACATGGTCGGCCCGGAGGCGGAGAAGACCGGCCTGATCCGCCATTGCTCCAGATTGTTCGTGATCGGAGCAAACCTGACGGTGCCGATCTTCTCGGTGATCCTGCGCAAGTCCTATGGCCTGGGCGCCATCGCCATGACGGGCGGCAGCTACCAGGCGGCGATGTTCTGCGTCTCCTGGCCCACCGGCGAGTTCGGCGGCATGGGGCTCGAGGGCTCGGTGAAGCTGGGCTACCGCAACGAGCTGGCCGCCATCGAGGACCCGGCCGCACGGAAGGCGAAGTTCGACGAGATGGTCGCCGCCGCCTACGCCCGCGGCAAGGCGCTCAGCCAGGCCACCGGCCCGGCCCTCGACGACGTCATCGACCCGGCGGAGACGCGGCGCTGGATCATGGCCGGCCTGAAAGCCCTGCCACCCATCCCGCCGCGGGCGGAGAAGAAGGTGAAGTGGGTGGATTCGTGGTGATCCTTCTCCCCCTGCGGGAGAAGGTATCGGCGTAGCCGACGGATGAGGGGTCTCGCCGGCATCGAGGCGCTGCGGCGGACAAGCCTATCAACCCCTCATCCGACCTGCTCCGCAGGCCACCTTCTCCCGCAAGGGGAGAAGGATTACGACGCCTAGTCCCCCAGGAACTGCGCCCGCACACCGGCGCGGAAGGCGTCGATGCCGACGGCCAGTCGCTGGGCGTAGAGGGCCTTGGCGTCTGCGCCAGCCACGTGGCTGACGTGGTCGGAGGTGTCGTGGACCGCCTCCCAGACCGCCTCGGCGATCTGCTCGGCGCTGGAGGCGTTGGCCCGCCGCTCCGGGTTTGAGAAGGCCGCGAAGGTCTTGCCCATGCCTTCCGCGTACGCCGCATGCTGGGTCAGGACCAGGGAGCGGCCGGCGAAGTCGGTGGCGATGCCGCCGGGCGCCACGGTCTTCACCCGGATACCGAAGGGCGCCAGCTCATAGGCCAGGCTCTCGCTCCAGCCCTCCAGGCCCCATTTGGTGGCGTGATAGACCGAGTTGAACGGGAAGGTGACCAGGCCGCCGATCGAGGTGGTGGTGACGATCGTCCCGCTCTTGCGCTCGCGCATGGCCGGCAGGAAGGCCTGGGTCACCCGCATGACGCCCAGCAGGTTGGTGTCGAGCTCGTCCACCAGCTGGGCGTCGCTGGCGCCTTCGAACGGCCCGGCCAGGCCGTAGCCGGCGTTGTTGAACAGGACGTCCACCGGACCGGCGGCGAGCGCGGCCTTGGCCGCCGCCGCAACCTGGTCCGGCTTGGTGACGTCCAGCTTGAGCAGGGTGACGCCCGCGACCTTGCCGAGGTCGCCCGCGCCGTCGGGGTTGCGCATGGTGGCGAACACCTTCCAGCCCTTGGCGGCGAACAGCTCGGCGGTCGCCCGGCCCAGGCCGGTCGAGGCGCCGGTGATGAAGATGGTCTGGGTCATTGCTGGCTCCTGCTGGCGTAACGCCGGAATGGGGGCCAGCTAAGCCGGCCGCCGTGACGCTGGCAATGGCGGTGGAGGAACCGAAGCAGGATCAACGTCTCCAACGCCACCGATTGGAGTTCCCTCCTCCATCGAGGAGGAGGGCATTGA
Source organism: Pseudomonadota bacterium (assembly GCA_018241625.1). Taxonomy (GTDB): domain Bacteria; phylum Pseudomonadota; class Alphaproteobacteria; order Caulobacterales; family Caulobacteraceae; genus Phenylobacterium. The sequence continues at coordinate 3,658 of JAFEDM010000432.1, forward strand.
TGGTACGGCCTGACCTCAGTGCGGGACGTAGGTCCGCAGCACGTCCTCGATGATCCGCTCGAGCTGGCCCAGGGTGTTGCAGGTTTTCGCCACGTGGGTGAAGCGCTGGTAGCGGTACATGACGCTGTCGCCCTGGCCCCAATAGCTTTCCGGCTCCGGGTTCAGCCAGATCACGGCGCGCGCCCGCTGTTGAATCAGGTGCATCAGGTCGAGGCGCGGATCAGCGAAGTTGGAGCGGCCGTCGCCCAGGAAGATCACGGTCGTATGGCGGTCGACGCGGTCGATGTGGTTCTCGACGAAGTCTTCCAGCGCCTTGCCGTAGTCGGTCTGCTGGAAGCCGATGGTCGACAGCACCTTCAGGATCGCGCCCTCGACCCCGTTCGCGTCGAGGATGGCGTTGACCGGGATCAGCCGGCCGGAGAAGGCGAAGGCGTCGAGCCGGTCGACCACCTCGTTCAGGGCGTAGAGGAAGGTCAGCAGGAACTGGGCGGCGGCGGCCACCGACTTGGAGACGTCGCAGATCACCACGATCGACGGCTTGTCGACCTTCTTCAGCTTCCATTCGATGTCGAAGGGGATGCCGTCGTGGGCCATGGATTTGCGCAGGGTCTTGCGCACGTCCAGGTGGCCGGTGTTGGCGGTGTGGCGGCGGCGCGAATAGCGGTCGGCCAGGCGCTTGGCCATGCGCTTCACCAGCGCCTGCATCATGGCGAGGTCGATCGGGTCGATGCCGCCGTCGGCGTTCAAGGCCTTCTTGGCCAGCATCTCCTCGCGCAGCCTGGCGCCGGAGCCGGCGGCGTAGAGCTCGTGGGCGCGCTCCACGTAGGCCTGGGCCTCCGCCATCAGGGCCTTGCGGGCGACGTCGAGGCGCAGCGCCAGGCGATTGCCGTCGAAGGTCTGCAGCCGCTTGGCGTTGGCGATGATCTGCTCGATCTCGCTGAGGCCCATCTCGTCCAGCAGGCGGCGGGTCAGGCGTGAGCGTTGGGTCGAGAGCCGGATCTCGGAAACCCCGGCCCGGCCGGCGGCCTCCTCCATCGCCTGGGCCAGGCCCGGCGTGTCGCCGCCCAACAGCATCTGGGCGAGCGGGGATTGATCGACGCCCGGCGCGCCTTCGCTATCCCCTGGGTCGCCCTCCGCCTCGCCAGCTTCGGGCGGCGGCAGGCTGAAGCTGTTCCGGGCGAAGAAGGTCTCGAAGGTCTCGTCGAAGCGGTCGACCTCGTCGCGTGACTTCGCCAGGGTGGCGCACAGCGCGTCCTTGAACAGCGCCCGGTCGGCATAGCCCACGGCAGCCGCGGCGCGCGCCGCGTCGATCGCCTCGGCCGGAGAGACGCGCACGTCCGCCGCCCGCAAGGCCTTCAGAAACTGTTCCAGGGTGTGCTGCATCGCCCCGGCGCTATTTCCGCGACAGCAGCTCGACGATCTGCGGCTCGACGGCGGTGATGTCCTGCTCGAACTTCAGGATGACGTTGAGGGTGTCGCGGACCAGGGACGCATCCAGGTCCTTGGCGTGCAGCAGCACGAGCGCGCGGGCCCAATCCACGGTCTCGGAGATCGACGGCGCCTTGCGCAGGTCGATAGTGCGCAGGGACTGGACGAAGGCCACCAGCTTCCCCGTCAGCGCGTCCTCAATGCCCGGCACGCGGGTGGCGACGATCCGCTCCTCCAGCTCCGGCTCCGGCAGCGGGATGTGCAGGTGCAGGCAGCGGCGCTTCAGCGCGTCGCCCAGGTCACGCACGTTGTTGGAGGTCAGGAACACCAGCGGCGGCGTCTTGGCGACGATCACGCCGAGTTCCGGCACCGAGACCTGGTAGGCCGACAGCACCTCCAGCAGGAAGGCCTCGAACGCCTCGTCCGACTTGTCGATCTCGTCGATCAGCAGCACGCAGCCGTCGTCCTGGCGCAGGGCCTGCATCAGCGGCCGGGGCTCCAGGAAGGGCTCCGAGAAGAACATGTCGCCCATGCCGTGCAGGCGCACCATGGCCGCGTCCATGTCGGGCGCGTCGGCCAGGGCCGAGCCCATCCGGTCCTTCAGGATCTGGGTGTAGAGCAGCTGCTTGCCGTACTTCCACTCATAGAGCGCCTTGGACTCGTCCAGGCCCTCGTAGCACTGCATCCGGATCAGGGGCTTGGCGAGCAGCCGGGCGGTCGACAGCGCCAGCTCGGTCTTGCCGACGCCGGCCGAGCCTTCCACCAGGATCGGCTTCTGCAGGTGCACGGCCATGTAGAGGGCCGTCGCGATGCGGCGCGAGGCGATGTAGCCGACGCTGCCCAGGCCCTCGACCAGGGCGTCCACGGACTGGAAGGGGTCGGCGGCTGCGCCGACCGGCAACGAGCTGGAAATCGTCAAAGTCACGGGCTTTCAAATGGACACGCGGGAATAGGCGGCCCGCGCGGGCGGTCTTCAATGGAAGAGATAGTGCCAAGGGCCCCGCGCGAGGGCAAACAGGAATGCTTTTCGCCTCACAGTTGAAATCCGGAAGCCAATATTTTTCCGTGCTTTACGCGGCTTTCACAAAGGCCGCGCTAGACCGTGTGCGATGCGCCGCCGCGCGCCTGGACTGAAAGCCCGTCGCCTGCCCGTGTTCACGCGCCTTCGCACCCGCCTGACCGTGCTCTACGTCGCCCTGTTCGGCGCGGTGCTGCTGCTCGTCTCGCTCAGCGTCTATGTGGCCATCAACCAGGCGGCCGAACGCCAGGTGCGGAGCGAGCTTACCGCCACCGGCACGGTGTTCGACCGGGTGTGGGCGCTGCGCTCCGACCGGCTGCGCGAAGGCGCCAACCTGCTCTCCAAGGACTTCGGGTTCCGCGAGGCCGTGGCCACGCACGACAAGCCCACCATCGTCTCCGAGCTGGACAACCTGAAGGCCCGGTTCGGCATCGACGCGGCCTTCATGGTGGGCGAGGACGGCCACGTCACCGGCGAGGACGCCCAGGCGCTGGACGCCGACGGGCCGAGCCTGCTGAAGGCGCTGGACAACGCCGAGGACCCCTCGGGCGTGGTGACCCTGGCCGGAGCGCCCTATCAGGTGATGGCCTCACCCGTGCTGTCGCCCGACATGATCGGCTGGCTGGTGTTCGCCGTGAAGCTGGACCGCGGCGAGATGGGGGCGCTGGAGAAGCTTTCCGCCATTCCGCTCAGCGCCTCGGTCGTCCATCGCGACGCCTCGGGCTGGCAATTGCAGGACCGGGTGAGCGCCGGCGACAAGGCCAAGCTCTCGGGCTTCATCGACCGGGTCTCCGCCCGGAAGCAGTCGACCCCGCAGGAGATCGACGACAGCAAGGGCGCCGCCCTGGCGCTGGTCAAGCCGCTGCCGACGCTGACCAAGGCCCAGCCGGCGGCGCTGGTGCTGCGCTATCCGCTGGCCCTGGCGTTGAAGCCCTATCAGCTGATGCTGGCCATGGTGGCGCTGGGCGGCGTGGCCGGGCTGGGCGTGGTGGCCTGGGGCTCCTGGGCCCTGGCGCGCGGCATCACCCGGCCGATCAGCGCGCTCGACGAGGCCGCTCACCGCCTGGAGCGCGGCGAGGACGCCCACGTCGACATCGACACCCAGGACGAGATCGGCCGCCTGGCCGGCAGCTTCAACACCATGGCCACCGCGATCCGCGACCGCGAGAGCCGGATCACCCACCTCGCCCTGCACGACGGCGAGACCGGCCTGCCGAACCGGCTGGCGCTGGAGCGGACGGTGGAAGCCCTGTCCGACCTGCCGGAAGGCCAGGTCCATGTGGCGGCTCTGGGCGTCCACCGCTTCGACCACCTGCGCGGCGCCATCGGCTATCAGCTCGCCGCCCAGGCGATGGGGATGATCGGCGCGCGCCTGGCGGAGCTGGCGCCCATGTCCGGCGTGGCGCGGGTCGCCAGCGACGTGCTGGGCTTCGTGTTCATCGCGCCGGACGCCGCGGCCGCGGCCGACGATGCGGCGCGCCTGATGGCCGAGCTGGAGCAGCCGCTGAACGTCGGCGGCGACGCGATCGACGTGACCCTGCACCTGGGCCTGGCGTCGATCCGGAAGGGCGCCGGGTCCGGCGTGGCGATCGAGCAGGCCAACATCGCGCTCGACCAGGCTCGCGCGACCCGGCGCAAGGTCGCCTTCTTCGACGCCAAAGCCTACGGCGACCCGGCGGCGAACCTGGCCCTGATGAGCGGCATGCTGAAGGCGCTGGAGGACGGCGCCATCGATCTGTTCTACCAGCCGAAGTTCGACATGCGGCTGCGCAAGGTGACGGGGGTCGAGGCCCTGTCGCGCTGGCGTCACCCGGCCCGCGGCATGCTGCCGCCGGACCTGTTCATCCCCATGGCCGAGGAGACCGGCCATATCCGCACCCTCACCGAGTGGGTGTTCAAGCGCGCCATCGACGTGCAGGCCCGGTTGGCCGAGGCGGGCCATGTGGTCGACATGTCGGTCAACGTCTCGGGCCGCACCCTGGGCGAGCCGGATTTCGCCGAATTCGCCCTGGCCGAGGCCCGGCGCGCGGTCGGTGGCCTGACCATCGAGATCACCGAGACCGCGGTCATCGAGAACCCGGAACTGGCGCTGGCGATGATCGGCCGCTTCGCCGAGGCGGGGATAAAGATTTCCATCGACGACTTCGGGACCGGCCTGTCGTCGCTGGCCTATCTGAAGCAGATCCGCGGCCAGGAGCTGAAGATCGACAAGTCGCTGGTGGAAGGCGTCACCGACAGCCAGCGCGACGCCTTGATCGTGCGCTCGACCATCGACCTGGCGCACAGCCTGGGCCTGAAGGTCACCGCCGAGGGCGTCGAGACCAACGCATGCTACACCCTGCTGGCCGGCATGGGCTGCGACCTGGCCCAGGGCTATCTGATCGCCAAGCCGATGGCGCTGAAGGATCTCCTGCCGTTCCTCGCGGACGAAGCGCGCAACCTGGCCTACGGCTGAGGCCAGGGCGCCCTTACATCGACATCGATGCGCCGGCCTTCTTGTGGCGCATGGAGACCGGCTTGAGGTCCAGGGTGAGGGCCGC
>JAFEDM010000433.1 GCA_018241625.1 Pseudomonadota bacterium
GGCCACCACCAGCACCGACTTCGGGTCCTGGAAGCTGGGCGGCGCGTTGAGCAGCAGGGCCAGCCGGTCGGCCCGCTCGGTCGCCAGCGTCGGGATGTACTGGTAGTGGGCCGTGCGCACCGAATCCATGATGTGCGCGATGTCGAGCACCGAGGAGACGTAGGGGCTGTAGTAGCCCGAGCCGGCCTTCGGCGTGTAGCTCAGCTGCTGCACCAGCTCGGCCGAATAGCCGGTGGTCAACGCCTGGACCATCGAGGTCGCGTGGCCGTCGCCAGTGACCAGGGAATCGCGGCCCTGCACCAGGCAGGGCGCCTGCAGCTCCACGGTCTTCTGCAGGCAGTCGGCGTCCAGCTTGATCGACAGGCTGCGGGCGAGCAGCGGCGAGGCGGCCTTCAGCTTGGCGGGCTCGGTCTCGTTGATCCGGCGGATGTTGGCGGTGAAGGCGTCCAGCCGCGAGCGGTCGAGGGTCGCCTGGTGCAGGTCTTGGGCGGCCCGCACGAAGGCGCCCGGCCGGCTGCGCACGGCGTTGATCAGGGTCGAGAAGTCGCCGCCGGTCTCCGGCGCCAGGAACAGCAGCACCTGCTGGGCGCCGGCCGGCACGGTCACGGTCATCCCGCCCGACGCCTTCTTGTCCCAGGTCTGCGACTGGAAGAACCAGTCCTTGGGCGGTGGGTTCGTCGCGCCGCGCAGGAAGGCCGCGACCAGCAGGTAGTGCGCCGACTGGCCGGCCGGCAGGTCGGCCTTGATCCACAGCTTGTCGCCGGCGGCCAGCGACGGGGTGCGCGAGATCGGCAGGGTCTGGCCCGCGCGGCTGACGTTGATCTGCAGTTCCGGCCCGGCCAGGTCGAACGGCGCGGCGTCAGCCCAGGCGGCGGCGGGCCACGCCAGCGAAAGCATGGGAAGCGCCAGCAGCCAGGCGGCTATCCATCGGAACCGAGCCCTCATGGCCTGCGTCGCTAGCCCCGCATTTGGACCGTTCCACGGCACGTCGGCCAATTTGCGGGCCGGCGCAAGGCCCTAGGCCACCGCGGCTCCGATCGCGGCGCGGAAGGCGGCGGCCACCGGCTGGACCAGCTCGCCGGAGGTGCAGCGCATGTCGTCGCCCCGGGTGTGGAAATAGCGATGGCCGCCGTAGAGGCCGATGGCCGTGCGGTAGCCGGCGTCCAGCACATTGACCAGTTCGCCGCCGGCCATGGCCTTGTCCGCCAGATAGGTCGCCTCCAGGCCGGTGATCCCGTGGAAGACGTGGCGCGTGCGCTCCAGGATGTCGGCGGTGGCGGTCAACACCCGCTGGGCGTCGGCGCTGGGCAGCGGCAAGAGGCGCGGCTCGTGCCAGTCGCGCGCCGCGGCGCTGGCGCCGATGTGGACCCACAGCCGGGTGTCGGCGGGCTTCGGCGCCTCCTTCTCCAGGAACAGCTCGCCGCCCAGGTATTCGTACTCGTGGCCGCTGGTGGCCAGCAGCTCGACGTTCACGCCGGGGTTGGTCTTCGCCAGCCATTGGGCGAGCGACAGCCACACCGCCAGCCCCGAGCCGCGCTCGGCCGCGCAACCGAACCAGCCGGAGCGCGGCGTCGAGATCATCAGGGTCTTCGCCGCCTTGCGGTCCAGCCGCGCGATCAGGTTGAAGGCCGGTCGCCGCGCCGCGCCGCCGCCCTGACCGTCGATCGTCAAAGTCGCGGTCCTGCCGTCCGCCGCGGCCGCCAGGAAGGGCTGAGCCTCCCGGGGCGCCAGCAGCGCCACCGGCCGCTCGACCGACGGCCGATGGGTGGAGACGTTGAGCGCGACGGCCTCGCCGGTCGGGCCGTTGGTGACCAGCACCACGCCCGCCGCGCCGCGCCGCACGGCCTCGGCCAGCGGCCGGGCGACCTGCGGGTCGGCCAGCGCCGTCCAGCGCTTGGTCGGCAGGTCGACGAGGGCGATGGCGCCGGCGAGGTCGCCAGGGATCGACGCCAGCTTCAAGGGAGCGGTCAGGCCCTGCGGCCCGGTGGGCGCGACGATCGCCTGCGGGACCACCGTGACCCTGGCGTCGCCGCAGGCCAGGCTCGCTTGCCTGACCTCGAAATAGGGAACCTGGAAGGTCTGCCGGCGGCAGGCGTAGCCCAGCCGCGTCAGCTCACCCTCCAGCCAGGCGCCGGTCGCGTCGTCGCCCGGCCCGCCGGAGGCCTTCACCCCGAAGCCGAAGTAGCGCTCCAGAATCGCCTGCAAGGCCGCCGTTTCGGCCTCGCCGCCGGCTGTCGCGGACGCCGCCACGGCCAGGCCCACCAGGCCCACGCTTCCCAGAAGTCCACGGCGCGATGGGGTCATGTGAAGATCCTATGGCGGTTTGAGCCCCGCCAGCGATACACCAGCTTCGCGCCCATCGCTGCGTCCGGTTGGCGCGGCGCCGACAGGCGAAATGGCCGGAGACCAAGATGAGCCCGCAAGCTTCCCGAAGAACCGTCCTCGCCGGCGCCGCGAGCGCCCTGGCGACGCCGCTCGCCGCCCCGCGGGCCGCCGTCGCCCAACCGGCGTCGTCACCCGCCTGGCAGGCGGTGCTCGACTATGTGGGCGGGCAGAAGACCACCGGCTTTCTGGTGATCCAGGACCGCAAGACCCTGGTGGAGAGGAACTGGCCGGCGCCGACGGACGGCGCCTTCAGGGCCTTCGCCTATGAGACGACGCCGGAAGGGGCCCTCCTGGAAGACGTCGCCTCGCAGCAGAAGAGCTTCGTCTCGATGCTGGTCGCCGTCGCCATCGACAAGGGCCTGATCGATGTCGCGAAGCCGGTCTCGGCCTATATCGGCGCCGGCTGGTCGAAAGCCACGCCGGACCAGGAAGCGAAGATCCGCGTCATCGATGTGCTGACCATGAGCTCGGGCCTCAGCGAGCAGTTCGGCTACACGGCCGCGCCCGGGACGACCTTCTTCTACAACACGCCCGTCTACGCCATCACCAAGAAGGTGCTGGCCGCCGCCGCCCGACAGCCGCTGGAGGCCATCACCCACGACTGGCTGACCGCGCCGGCGGGCATGACCCATACCGACTGGCGCAAGCGTCCGGCGGCTTTCTCGGACGTGGGCAACCCGACCGGGCTGGTCACCAGCCCACGCGACACGGCGAGGTTCGGTCAGATCGTGCTCGACGGCGGCAAGGCGGCCGACGGCAAGCGCATCGTCTCCGAAGCCCAGCTCAAGGCGATGTTCACCCGTTCGGCGACCAACCCGGCCTATGGCCATCTCTGGTGGTTGAACGGCAGCGACTACGCGATCATGCCGCTGGCCCGGCGCGTGGACCACGCCCTGATCCCGGCGGCCCCGGCCGACCTGGTCGCCGCCCTGGGCGCCCTGGACCGCAAGCTCCACATCGTGCCGTCGAAGAAGCTGGTGGTGGTCCGCATGGGCGCCGCCTGTCCCGACAAGGACTTCGACCAGCAGCTGTGGCTGCGGCTGTCCAAGGCGCTGGCCTGAGGCGGGTTTTCAACGGGCCGCCGTGGCCGGAAAGCCGCGCTGTGCGTTGAGACCGGGCGAAAGCCTGGGAGACCCTGGATGGACCTTGTCCCGATCGTCGGCGCGGCGGCGGCCGTCTGCTCGACCGCGAGCTTCCTGCCGCAGGCCTGGCGCATCATCCGCACGGCCGACACCCGGTCGCTGTCGACGCCGATGTATGTGCTGACCGTGGTCGGCTTCGGGCTATGGCTGGCCTACGGCATCAGCCGCCGGGAATGGCCGCTGATGGTCTCCAACGGCCTCTGCTTCGTCACCTCTGCCTTCATCCTGGCGATGAAGCTCATGCCCCAGCGCAAGCGCAAGGCGGTCGCCCGCACCCTCGACCCGACCGCCTGACCCCACCGCCTGACAGACCTCATGACCCGCTGGCCGGACGGGCGCGCCTAGGCTGGCTTCACGAACCTCAGCGCGTACTGGTCAGTCTTGCCGCGGATCGCGGCGTCGAAGATCTCCTTGCTGTGGTCGTCGCCCGGCCGGTTCAGGAACTTGCCCTCACCCACCAGCCTGAAGCCGGCGGCGGTGACCTCCTTGATCACCGTGGCCTTCTCCACCCGGTGCAGCTTGGCGATCTCGTCGGTGGTGATCCCGGGCTTCGCCTCATGGTCGAGGATGAAATAGGTCCCGCCCGGCTTCAGGGCCGCGTAGACGGCCTTGTTGAAGGCGGCCAGGTCGACCACCCCGTACTTGGCGATCTTCAGGTCGTGGTAGTTCTGGGTGATCCAGAAGACGTCGGCCTTGCCGGCCGGCAACTGCATCTGGCCGAAGGGCTGGACCTGCAGCTCGACGTTCTTCTGGTCCAGGCCCGCGATCATCTCCTGGTCGGCCTTGTCCGCGCCCTTCCAGCCTTCTTTCTCGATGCCCATCACCTTGCCGTTCGGCCCGACGACGTCGCTCAGCATGCGGGTGAAGTAGCCGCCGCCAGGGAACAGCTCGTCCACCGTCATGCCGGGCTTCACGCCGACGAAGGCCAGGGTCTCGGCGGGCGCGCGGATGGCGTCCTGCTCGAGGTCGGCCTTGGGGCGGCTGGGATCGGCCACGGCCTTGGCGACATAGGCGGGCGGCGCGGCGGCGCTGACGGCGCCGGCGGCGATCAGGGTCACGGCCGCGGCGGCGGCAAGCAGGGACGGTCTCATCACGAGGCTCCAGGATGCGAGGCGGCAACCCTGCCCGGCCTCGCCGCGCCCGACGCCCGCGGCGCGGCGGACGGGCGCGCGCATGCGATGAACGGCGACGCTGTCGCGCGGCGGCGGGTGCGGCGTTCCGCCTCGATCCCGCACGCTCCAAAGGCCGCCGTCGGCGCTCGCGCCCCAGGGGAAACGGCGGCCGGACTCGCCCCTCAGGGGAGCCCCAGAAAACGCCCCTCAGGCGATTCCAGCGTTCCGCGACCCGTGATTCCGGCAGCATTACTTGAGTTTTCGGAAGGAATTCGCCGCCGACGCGAAATCATCCGTCGATGTCTAATTATGGTTAACAGTATGTGACATTCCCCTCAGAGAAGAACGTGTTCGCAGATGGCCCTCCCTGTGATAGAGTGAAGAATAAGTTAAGACAGGTCTGCAGGCGCAGGGGCTGTCGTGGACCTTTCGTTGGGGGATAACCTGATGCGTAACCTCGCTTACGCCGTTGCGGTCGGCGCTCTGCTCGCAGCGACCTCGGCTCACGCCGACGTCGTCATGAACTTCACCGGCTTCATGGACAGCTCGGTCGAGATGGTCGATCCGAACAAGCCGCAGATCGTCAGCGTCCCGTTCTCCCAAGGCGGCGTCTTCGGCCTGGCGACGCCGAACCCCGCGCCGGGCGTCACCTACGGCGGCAGCGCCACCACCCTCGTCAACATCCTGCAGGGCAACCAGGCCAGCTTCACCAGCGGCGTGGCCGGACGCGGGGTTCAGCCCCTGGGTGAAGGCGCCGGCTCCGTCACCAACGCCGAGACCGGCGTCGTCGCGGTCATCACCAACACCGGGACCGCCCCCGTCACCCTGAACGCCATCGGCTCGGAGATCATCCAGTCGGGCATGGGCTTCATGGTGCAGGATCCGCACAGCTTCTCGCCCGGCGGCGACGTCTTCACCGGCCACGGCGTGAGCCCGGTGGGCGTGTTCAACGACTTCTACACCGGCCAGGCGACCACGCTCGCCACGGCCAGCTTCGACTTCGCGATCACCTGCACCAACCCGCAGTACTGCGACACGCCGCTCTATCACCTCACCGGTTCGGTGAGCATCGGCTTCGACGCCAACGGCAACTTCTACCAGTCCTCGGTGGTCAGCGACGCGCAGAACTTCCTCAACAACTTCGCGCCGATCTACCCGAACCAGAACTCTGGCGCGCAACCGAACGGCGACGACTTCGTGACCGGCTACCAGTGGGACGCCACCCCGCTCACGCTCGGCCTGGGCGACGGCATCCAGCTGGCCGGGATCGACAGCACGGCCGGCGCCAACAGCCTGACGCTGGTCTACACCGCGCTGGCCCAGGTCGAGGTGTCCTCGCCCTGCGTCACGGCCAGCGACGGCAGCACGGAATGCATCGTCGGCTATTCCGGCTTCGGCGACCCGGTGGGACGCGGGGGCGGCACGGACGCCGAGGCGGACTTCTTCTCGGCCTTCGATCAGGGCCCGCAGAACGGGCCGACCTGCCCCAACAACCTGACCGAGATCTGCTTCACGCCCCAGACCATCACGCCCTTCACCCTGGACGTCACCGGCGGCGGCGTGCCGGAGCCGGCGAGCTGGGCCTTGATGATCACCGGTTTCGGACTGATGGGAGCGGCGTTGCGGCGCCGGCGTATGCTGTCGTACAGCTAAGGTATGACGCCTGAAAAAGCGGAAACTCTCGGCCGACAGGACGAAGCCTACGCTTATCGGGCGTTCATCAGCTACAGCCACCGGGACAAGCAGCTCGCCCAGTGGCTCCACCGGCAGGTGGAATCCTACCGCATCCCGGCCAAGCTGGTCGGCAAGGTCACCGGCGTGGGCACGGTCCCGCGCCGGCTTCGGCCGATCTTCCGGGATCGCGAGGAGCTGCCGGCCTCGGGCGACCTCTCAGCCGAGCTGAGCGGGGCGCTCCGCAAGTCGATGTTCCTGGTGGTGATCTGCTCGCCGGCCGCCGCCAAGTCGCGCTGGGTCAACGAAGAGATCCTGCAGTTCAAGCGGGTGCACGGCGACAGCCGGGTGCTGGCGGTCATCGCCGACGGCGAGCCCTATGCCTCCGACTCCGAGATCCCCGGATCTCACGACAGCGAATGCTTCCCACAGGCCCTGCGCTATCGCATGGGCGAGGACGGCAAGCTGTCCGACATCCCGGCCGAGCCGATCGCCGCCGACGTGCGCCGCGAGGCCGACGGCCACCGCCTGGCCACCCAGAAGCTGATCGCCGGCCTCACCGGCTTGCGGCTCGACGACCTGGTCCGCCGCGAGAACCAGCGCCGGATCGCCCAGATCACCACCGTCGCGGTGGGCGCGATGATGGGCATGGTGGTCACCGGCGGCCTGGCCTTCTACGCCAACTCGCTGAGGATCGAGGCCAACGAGCAGCGGACGATCGCCCAGCATGAGGCCGCCGCCGCCCGGGCCGCCTCCGATTATCTGGTGGGCACCTTCAAGCTGTCGAACCCGGCGGTGGAAAACCCGCGCACCATCACCGCCATGACCATCCTGGACCGCAGCGCCCAGCGCGCCCGGACCGAGCTGAAGGACCAGCCCGGCATCCAGTCGCGGCTGCTGGCGACGCTGGCGCGGGCCTACAACAACCTGGGCCTGTTCACCCAGTCGCAGGCGGCGCTGGAATCGGCCATCCCAGTGATCGACCGCTCCGGCGCCGACGGCGCGGAGGCCATGCTGGTGCTGGCCGAGACCTATTCGCGCGAGGGCGCGCTGGACAAGGGCATGCAGGCGGTGCGCCGCGCCGAGGCCCTGGCCGGGCCGCTCACCCCCGCGACCGCCGGCCAGCACGCCCGCGCCTCGCTGATCGAGGGCAAGCTGCTGATCTCGGCCACCAAGGTGAAGGAGGGCATCGCCGCCTTCGACCGCGCGCTCGCCGACTACAAGATCGCCAACGACAAGCCGCCCGGCGCCGTCGCCAGCGTGCTCAACAACCGCGGCCTGCTGCTCTCCGACGACGGCCAGTTCGCCGCCGCCGACGCCTCGCTGACCGAGTCGCTGGAGCTGTTCCAGACCGAGCTCGGCGCGAACCATCTAGAGACCGGCAAGACCTGGTTCGCCCTCGCCCAGAACTCGTTCAACGCCAATCAATTGCCCAAGGCGCGCGAGCAGATCGCCAACGCCCTGCGCATCGAGCGCGGCGTGCTGGACCCCGACAACCCGACGCTGGCCAACACGCTCTCCATGCAGGGCCAGATCTACCAGGGACTGGGAAACCTGGCGGAGGCGGAACGCTCGCTGCGCGAGGCGATCGGCATCTACCAGAAGGCGTTCAAGGGGCCGCACTACCTGATCGGGATCGCCGAGGTGTACCTGGGCCTCATCGAGTCCCAGCGGGGCGATACGGCGGGCGCGCTCGCCACCCTCGACGACGCCAAGCACAACTACGACGTCAGCTACGGCAAGCTCCACCCCAACCACGGCGACCTGCTGGTCAACCGGGCCAAGGTGCTGGCCCGCGCCAACCGCATGGCCGAGGCGAAGAGCGACTGCGAGGCGGGGCTGCAGATCCTGCGCCAGACCATGGGCCCCGACGCCAGCTTCACCAAGTCCTCGGCCGCCGACTGCCGGGCGCTCGCGCCGCCCAAGCCGACCCCGGTCGCGACGCCGCCCGCCGCCAAGCCTGCTCCCGCGGCGCCGGCGGCGACCACGGCCGCGGCGGCGGCCCCGGCGACGGGCGGCAAGACGCCGGCCAACGCCGCGCCGCAATCCGCCCCGTCGCGGTAAGCTTGGGCGCTGAACTTGGGCGCTGAGCCCGCGTGGGCCTAGTGGCCCGCGGGGTTCCGAGACAGGCGATAGAGCGGATAGACGCCGTAGCCCTTGGGCAGGGCGATCTTGCCGACGTAGTCGCAGTCGAACGGATGGTCTTTCTCCATCTCCAGGACCGCGGCGAAGGGTTCGGTGACGTACACCGCACCGGACGGTGTCACCGGTTCGATCCGCGCCGCGCGGCTGACCTCGGTGCCGTAGTAGGTCGTCCGCCGCGTCACCGGGTCATAGCCGGAATAGGTCGGGCCGTAGTGCAGGGCGATCCGCATGGCGGTGCCTTCGCGCACGCCCAGGGCCTTGCAGTCGACGTTCTTCAGCTCCTCGCAGAGGTCGAGCGCGGCGCCGGCGGCGGTGGGCGCGTCCTGGAACACCGCGAAGATCGCGTCGCCCCAGGTGTTGCCCGATCGGATGACCTCGCCGTGCTTCTCCAGCGAGTTGGCCGAGCGGACCATCACGTCCTGCCAGAACAGCGGCAGCACCCGCTCGTCCAGCTTCGAGAAGCCCGGATAGTCGGTGAACATCAGCCCGTAGACGCCACGCTCCACCTCGATCGGCGGCGGCGGCGGCGGCATCACCGGCCGGGTCAGCTTGGGCGTGACCACCACCTCGGCGCGCCCGCCGGTCTCGCGCCAGGCGGTGACGTCGGAGCCGCTGAGGGTGCGGTCGCCGCGCTCCTCGACGATCACCAGCTGCAGGGCCTCGGCGTGCAGCTGGCGGGCGCGCAGCCGCGCCATGCCCATGGACACCTTCGAGCCATAGGCGAACTGCGCCATCTCGCCCATGAAGCTCATGTTGCTGGCGAAGGTCATCGACGCGGCGCGTTCGCGGATCGCGTGATAGCGCGTGACCCAGCTCTCCCCGGCCGGCGCCACCGACTGTTCGAGGAAATCGGCCTCGGCGAAGGGCAGCACCACGTGCACCTCGCAGCCGGCGTCGAGCAGCAGCTCGGCGATCAGGATGTCGCTGCCGGCGGCCAGCGCGCCGTAGGCGAAGCCCACGTTCTCGCGCTTGATCACCTCGGCCATCCGCGCGGCGAGGTCGGCCTCGAGCTCCGGCGTGCTGACGAAGATGTTGCCGCAGAACATCGCCACCTTCGGCGGCTCGATGAGCTCCAGCAGGGGCGCCATGGCGTGGCCGTCGCCCTCGGCGGCGACCAGCCGGCGCAGCTGCAGCACGGTGGTGGAGCGCGCGCCCACGTCGGCGTCGGGCGCCTTGATCGCCTGCTCCAGCGCCTTTCGCGCGCCGGCCACGTCGCCCAGCACCGCCAACGCCTCGGCCAGGGTGGCCAGCGAGAAGTAGTCTGTGGCGCCGCTGGAAGCGGTGTCGTCGGCCACCTTGCGGGCGAGCGAGCTCGCCAGCTTCGAGCGCCCGGCGATCTTGGCCAGGGTCGCGGCGTTGATCGCCGGATAGGTGGAGTTGGTGCGCTTGTGGACCGCCTCGTAGAGCTTGGCGGCCTCCATCAGGCGCTCCGGGTCCGGGCTGGCCGCGTCGAAGGCCTGGTCCTTCAGCAGGCGCGCCTTCAGCGACAGGGGATCGACGCCGCCGATCTCCTCGAGGTGGTAGTCGTCGTAAAGCTTCAGCGCGCGCTCGGTATCGCCCAGGCGCGCCAGGGTCAGCACCTCGAGATAATTCAGCTCCGGATCGGAGGTGTCGCCGCGGCGCACGACCTCGTCGAAGGCGCCCAGCAGGTCGCCGCGCCCCAGCGCCGCCCGGACCGAGCGCGCCTTGGGATCGGGCGTGGTTCGTTCGGGAGTCACAGGCGCGTTCACGCCGCCTCGCCCCTGGAAGGACGCGCCGACGCGCGGCCCCAACGCCGCGTCCCTAGCGTCTCAGTCCGCACGCGTCCCAGTCCCCTGCGGCTCCGATGGCGGCCGCCGGCGCCGCCATCGCTCGATGTAACGGTGACGCTATAGCGACAACGCTGCCCCGTCCATGGCAAGGCTCCCGGAATGGTGGCGCCGCGCGCGCTCGGGTTGATCGCGAAACTCAGTGTCCAGCCCCTCCAGCAGGACGATCAGGACCCGGAGGATAGGCCAAAAGAACAATGTTCGGCTAGCGAACTCACCTATCCCGCGAGCGGCGCGACGGGGGCGTCGCCGGCGCGCG
Source organism: Pseudomonadota bacterium (assembly GCA_018241625.1). Classification (GTDB taxonomy): domain Bacteria; phylum Pseudomonadota; class Alphaproteobacteria; order Caulobacterales; family Caulobacteraceae; genus Phenylobacterium. Next base: position 10,523 of record JAFEDM010000433.1, read on the forward strand.
CGCCGACCGGCGGCTGGTGCGGCGCCAGGCGGTGCAGGACCAGGGTCGCCAGCACCGCCACCAGCGAGCCTAAAGCCCAGCCGGCAAGCACGTCCGACGGCCAATGGACGCCCAGGTAGACCCGGCTCGCGCCGATCGCCACCACGAGGGCGGCGGCCGCGGCCAGCAGCACCCGCTTCGCCGAGCGGCGGTACTCCCCGGCGGCCAGGATGCCGGCCAGGGTGAAGTAGACGATCGGCGACAGGGCGGAGTGGCCGCTCGGGAAGCTCGACGAGTAGACCAGGTCGAGATGCGGCACGAGGTCGGGCCGGCTGCGCCCGACCGCGAGCTTGGTCACCTGCGCCAGCACCTGGCCGATCACCACCGCGGCCGCCAGCACCGCCGCCTGGAAGCGCCGCCGGTGCAGGACCAGCAGGATGACGCTCATCACCACCACCAGGGTCAGCACCGTGAAACCGCCGAGCGCGGTGACGTCGGGCGCCGCCTCCTGCAGCCATCGCGGGCCAATCGGCGTGGCGAGCTGGCCCGGCCGGCGCAGGGCCAGCAGGATCTCGGAATCCAGCTTGAAGCTGTCGCCCTCGCGCAGCTCGCCCATCACATGCAGGAAGACCCACAGGAAGAACGACGCGGCGGTCAGGTAGATCAGCAGGCGCAGTTCGGTCCGGAGCAGGTGGATCGCCCCGCCCCGCACGGACCTCG
>JAFEDM010000434.1 GCA_018241625.1 Pseudomonadota bacterium
GCCATGTATATGCGCCCGGTGGGCGACGGCGGGCCGGGAACCATGCTGGGCGGCAGCTACCGGCTGAGCTTCGCCGCGGGCAAGCTGCCGCCGGTCGACAGCTTCTGGTCGATCACCATGTACGAGGCGACGGCCGACGGGCAGTTCTTCCTCGCCGACAACCGCCTGAACCGCTACTCGATCGGCGACCGCACGCCGGGCCTGAAGAAGAACCCGGACGGCTCGCTCGACATCTGGATCGGCCGCGAGGACCCGGGCGGCGAGAAGACCTCGAACTGGCTGCCCGCGCCGGCGCAGGGGCCGTTCACGATCAGCCTGCGGGCCTATCTGGCCAAGGCCGAACTGCTCGATGGCCGCTGGCGGGCGCCGCCGCTGGTCCGGCTCTGAGGTTGACTCCGAAGGCCCGCGTCGGCATACACCGCGCCTTCCGAACCGCCGGGCGACCGGCCGGGTGCGGAGCTATGACGGGTTGATGCGAAGCCGCCGTTGAGATCGCGCCTCCATTCGGGGACGCCGGCTCGGATCGAAGAAGAGTGAAGCATGTCCAAGCGCCAGAGCGCCAAGTACAAACTCGACCGCCGGATGGGCGAAAACATCTGGGGTCGCCCGAAGTCCCCGATCAACAAGCGCGCCTACGGCCCCGGCCAGCACGGCCAGCGCCGCAAGCAGAAGGTCTCCGACTTCGGCCTGCAGCTGCGCGCCAAGCAGAAGCTGAAGGGCTACTACGGCAACCTGACCGAGAAGCAGTTCAGCAAGATCTACGAGGAAGCCGCCCGCCGGAAGGGCAACACCTCGGAGAACCTGATCTCCCTGCTGGAAAGCCGCCTGGACGCGATCGTCTATCGCGCCAAGTTCGTGCCGACCCCCTTCGCCGCCCGCCAGTTCGTCAACCACGGCCACGTGACCGTGAACGGCAAGCGGGTGAACATCCCGTCCTACCGCGTGAAGCCGGGCGACGTGGTCGCCGTGCGCGAGCGTTCGCGCAACATGGCCCTGGTGCTCGAAGCCCTGCAGTCGGTCGAACGTGACACGCCCGACTACATCGAAGTCGACGGCAAGGGCATGAGCGCCAAGTACGTGCGCATGCCGGAACTGTCCGAGGTGCCCTATCCGGTGAAGATGGAGCCCAACCTCGTGGTCGAATTCTACGCGTCCTAAGACGCCGAATTAGGAAGCTTTGCAGAGGCCCGGGAGAGATCCCGGGCCTTTTGCTTTGGGCGCGCCCTTTTCCATCAAACAAGAGTGTGGCGGAGTGGGGCGGATGGATCGCCGACTCTTCCTCCTGGCCGCGCTCGCGCTCGGCGGCTGCGTCACGATAAGGGAGCCGGTCGCGCCGGCGCACGGGCCGCTGGCTGAGCTGGAGCCGCTCTATGCCGCCACCGCGGGGCGCGAGGCTCTGCGGCTGGTGGTGGGCTCCAACGGCTGCACCGCCAAGGCCGACTTCACCTTCTACGCGGAGAAGCGCGGCGCGACGGTGGGCCTGGCCTTCGCGCGCAAACACGTCGATCCCTGCAAGTCCTTCGCCCAGGGCAAGGCCGAGATCGCCTTCACCTGGGACGAACTGGGCCTGGCGCCGCGCACGCCGGTCTTCCTGCTGAACCCCGTGACCGCCTGGACGGGACCGGGAACGCTCTGACGCGGTGGCATGAGCCCTTGGCAACAGGCCTGGCTTCGGGTCAGGTCTGCCCCGAATTGTCGGGGATTCCATGAAACTCGTTCTCGTCGCCGCCCTTGCCGCCCTGAGTCTGTCCATGCCCGCCAAAGCCGAAGTCCTGACACCGGAACGGGTGTTCGCCAGCCCTGACCTTTCCGGGCCACAGGCGCGGGGCGTGGCCCTGTCGCCGGACGGGTCGGCGGTCACCTATCTCAAGGCCAAGGCCGACGACGTGGACGTCACCGACCTGTGGATCGCCCCGGTCGCCGGCGGCGCGCCGCACATGCTGATCGACGGCCGCGCCCTCAGCCCCGACAACAAGGTGCTGTCGGAAGCCGAGAAGAGCCGCCGCGAGCGCATGGGGCTGAAGACCCGCGGCGTGGTCGAGTACCATTGGGACGACCAGGGCAAGGCCTTGCTGGTCCCGGTCCAGGGCGACCTCTGGCTCTATGACGTGGCGAGCGGCCAGACCCGACAGCTCACCCGGACGCCGGGCGACGAGATCGACGGCAAGATTTCGCCCAAGGGCGGCTTCGTTTCCTACGTCCGCGACGACAACCTCTACGTGATGCCGCTGAGCGGTGGTCCGGAACGGGCCCTGACCACCGGCGGGACCGAACTCAAGAGCTGGGGAACCGCCGAGTTCATCGCCCAGGAGGAGCTGCACCGCGAGACCGGCTACTGGTGGGCGCCGGACGACAGCAAGATCGCGCTGGCCCATGTGGACGAGACCGGCGTGGACGTGATCGACCGGGTGGACATCGCCGCCGAGGGCGGGACCATCGTCCACCAGCGCTATCCGCGCGTCGGCCGGCCCAACGCCGTCGTCGAGCTCTATGTGGCCGACGTGGCGACTGGCGCCCGGGTGAAGGTGGATCTGGGCGCCGACACCGACATCTACCTGGCGCGCGTCAACTGGTCGAAGGACGGCAAGACCCTCTACGTCCAGCGCCTGACCCGCGACCAGAAACGCCTCGACGTGCTGGCGGTCGATCCGGCGACCGGACAGGGCCACGTGATCCTGACCGAGACCAGCCCGCATTGGGTGGCGCTCAGCGAGGACATGAAGCCGCTGAAGGACGGGACCTTCCTGTGGTCGTCCGAGCGCGACGGCGACAAGCACCTCTACCTCTACGCCCGCGACGGCAAGCTGATCCGACAGGTGACCCATGGCGACTGGCCGGTGGCCGACCTGGAGGGCGTGGACGAGGCGCGCCATATGGCGATCTTCGCCGCCAGCAAGGACACGCCGATCGAGCGGCGGCTCTATGAAGTCTCCTACGCCAAGCCGGGCGAGCCCAAGGCGCTGACGCCGGCCGGCGGCTGGTGGAACGTCAGCGTCGCCAAGCAGGGCGGCGCCTTCACCGGCACCTATTCGGACCCGAAGACCCCGCCGCGCACCGGCCTCTACAAGGCCGATGGGACCCTAGTGCGATGGATCGAGGAGAACCCGCTAAACGAGGGCCATCCGTTCTGGCCCTACCGCGACCACCTGTCGGTGCCGGAGTTCGGGACTATCAAGGCCAGCGATGGCCAGACGCTGCACTGGATGATGCGCAAGCCGGCAGGGTTCGACGCGTCCAAGAAGTATCCGGTGATCGTCCAGGTCTACGGCGGCCCGGCCTCGGCGCTGGTCTCGAAGCACTGGTCGAGCCCCGCCGACCAGGTGCTGCTGGACGCCGGCTACATCCTGTTCGCGATCGACAACCGCGGCACGCCCAACCGCTCGGTGGCCTTCAAGACGGCGCTGGACCGCAAGACCGGCCAGCCGGACGTGGAGGACCAGCTGGCGGGCGCAGCGTACCTGAAGTCGCTGCCCTACGTGGACGGCGCGCACCTCGGCGTCACCGGCTATTCCAACGGCGGCTACATGACGCTGATGCTGCTGACGGCGCCCAACACCCCGTTCGCCGCGGGCGTGGCGGGCGCGCCGGTCACCGACTGGACCCTCTACGACACCGCCTACACCGAGCGCTACATGGGCACGCCGAAGGACAACCCGGACGGCTACGCCAAATCCTCGGTGGTCGCGCGGCTGGGCAGTCTGAAGCCGAATTCGCTGCTGCTGGTGCACGGCATGGCGGACGACAACGTGATCTTCGAAAACTCGACGCGGGTGCTCTACGGCCTGCAGCAGAAGGCCATTCCCTTTGAGATGATGACCTATCCCGGGCTGCGCCATCGCACCGGCTGGACGTCCAAGCCGATGATCCACCGCACACACGCGACGCTGGACTTCTTCAATCGCAAGCTGAAGCCCGCCGGATAGGGCGCGTCCGACCCGGATTGGAACCAACGCCGACGGCGACGCTTGTTGTCTCCGATGAGCGTCTCGGTCGAGGAACCCCCGGAATTCGCCGCCCGCGCGCGGCGTTTGCGCGTGGCCCAGCGCGAGAAGATGGCGCGCTCGCCGCACGCCTTCGTCCGCGGCAGCACCGAGCGGTTCTATGAGTGGCTGATGGAGTCGGGCTCGAAGATTCCCGACGGTCCCGCCATCTGGATCTGCGGCGACTGCCACACCGGCAACCTGGGCCCGATCGCCGACGCCGAGGGGCGCGTCGCCGTCCAGATCCGCGACCTTGACCAGACGGTGATCGGCAACCCGGTCCACGACCTGATCCGCCTCGGCCTCTCGCTCGCCATGGCGGCGCGCGGTTCCAACCTGCCGGGCGTGACGGTGGCGCGGATCGTGGAGCAGTTGGTCGGCGGCTACGAGACGGGTCTGCTGCGGCCCCATCCGCGGCGGGGCGACGAACCGGCGCCGAAGGAGGTCAGGCGGGTGCTCAAGCAGTCGCTGCACCGCCGCTGGAAGGATCTGGCGCGCGAGCGGATCGAGGACCTGCACCCTAGCATCCCCATCGGCAAGCGCTTCTGGCCGCTGTCGGCGCGTGAGCAGCAGGCGCTGGAAGGCCTCGCCGCCAGCGAAAGCTTCCGCCGGCTCGTCACGCTTCTGAAGGCCCGCCCTGAGGACGCGGAGGTGGAGCTCTTGGACGCCGCCTATTGGATGAAGGGGTGCAGCTCCCTCGGCCGGCTGCGCTTCGCCCTGCTGGCGCGCGTGCGGTCAGGCGACACCTCCGAAACCTGCCTGATCGACGTGAAGGAAGCCGTCGCCGCGGCAGCGCCTCACGCGCCGAACGCCCGCATGCCGCGCAGCGATGCGGCGCGCGTGGTGCGGGGCGCCCGAGCGCTTTCCCCGAACCTCGGGGATCGAATGCTGGCGGCGCGGATGCTCGACCGCGCCGTCGTCGTGCGCGAACTGACGCCCCAGGACCTGAAGCTGGAAATCGAGCAGCTCACCCAGGCTGAAGCGGTCCGCGCCGCGCGCTACCTGGCCGCCGTGGTGGGCCGCGCGCATGCCCGGCAGATGGACCGAACCACGCGGAAGGCCTGGATCGACGCCTTGTCGCGCGGTCGCGGCAAATCGCTCGAGGCGCCCACCTGGCTCTGGACCAGCCTTGTCGAGCTCGTAGGGGCCCACGAGGCGGCCTACCTCGACTTCTGCCGGGCCTATGCGCGCGAAACCCACTAGGCGCGGCTAGGCGAACAGCTCCGTCATCCAGGGCGGCACGCGCTTGGGTCGTCCCGTGGCCTGCTCGATCAGCACCCAGGTGGTCTTCACCTGGGCGCACATGGCGCCGTCCTCGGCGTCGATGCGGACGAAGCGGTCGAAGCGCGGGCCCTCGGCGACGGCGCTGACCCAGGTGCGGCCCTGGGCGGTTTCGCCGGGCAGCAGGGCGCGGCGATAGTCGATCTCGTGGCGCAGCGCGATCCAGGCCCAGGTGGCCTGGGCGTCGGCGGGCGCGACGCTGCGCCAATGGGCGATGGCCAGGCGCTGCGCCCAGTCCAGGTAGACCACGTTGTTCACGTGGCCGTTCTCATCGATGTCGGAGGCGACGGGCGTGAAGGTCGCCCGGAAGACCTTGCGCCCTTCCGGCGGCTCCAGCAGGTCCGCCGCGGCCATCAGTCGACCAGCAGGCCCTTTTCCTCGAGCAGCGTCTGCAACTCGCCCGCCTGGAACATCTCGGTGATGATATCGCAGCCGCCGACGAACTCGCCGGCCACATAGAGCTGCGGGATGGTCGGCCAGTCGGAATAGGTCTTGATCCCCTCGCGCAGGGGATCGGACTGCAGGACGTTCACGCCCACATAGTCCGCGCCCACGTGGTCGAGGATCTGGACCACCCGAGCCGAGAACCCGCACTGCGGCTGCTCCGGGATGCCCTTCATGAACAGCACCACGGGATGCTCGGACACGGTCTTGGCGATGAAGTCGTGGACGGGGTTGGCGGCGGTGGTTTCGCTCATAGGTCGCCCTTTCGGCGCAAATTCGTCCGCCCAGAGCTAGGGACGGCGCCTCCCGCGGTCAAGCGGGGGCGGACGTCTCCAGGGCCAGCGCGTGGAGTTCGCCGCCCATCTTTCCCTTCAGCGCCGCGTAGACCAGCTGATGCTGTCGCACGCGCGGCAGGCCGGCGAAGGCGGCGGAGACGATGCGGGCCTTGTAGTGGTCGCCGTCGCCCGCCAGGTCCTCCACCACGATCTCGGCGTCGGGGAAACCTTCGTGAAGGATGCGTTCGAGGTCGGACTGGGCGATCGGCATGGGAAGGGCTTAGCGCCGCGCCGGCATCATCTCAACCGAAGACCCACAGCAGCTTCACCCCGAAGACGCCCAGGAAAGCGCCGGAGATGCGGTCCAGCGGCCGCTGCGCCCGGGCATAGGCGGCGACCGCTTGGCGGGTGGAGAACAGCCACGACATCGCCGTCTGCCAGACCTGGCAGGTGACGATGCACACCGCCATGGCGCCGGCTTCGACCCACACTGGAATATGCGGTCCGACATAGGCTGAGAAGATGCTGGCGAAGTAGAGCAGCGACTTGGGGTTGGTCATGTTGACCGCGAACCCCTGCCAGAAGGCGCCCCAGAAGGAGAGGGTTGGCCCGGCGTCCTCGTCCAGGCTTGCCGGCGTCACGGGCGGGCTGGTCCACAGGCTCCAGGCGAACCACAGCAGATAGAGCCCGCCGCCGATGCGCAGCAGCATTTCGAGCCAGGGCGCCGCGGCCAGCGCGGCCGACAGGCCGAGCGCCGCCAGGGCGCACCAGACTACGCAGCCCAGCGTCGTGCCGAAGCCCGAGGCCTCAGCGATCCATCGCCCGTGTCGCATGCCGAAACGCATCAGCATGAAGTTGTTCGGCCCAGGCACGGCGCAGGTCGCCAGGCTGACGAGCGTCAGCGACAGCAGGGAAAGCAGGTGCGCGGCCACGGCCCTCGTCTATCCCCGACAGGGGATGCGGGTGAAGGCCATCGTCCAGTTCTCTTCCCAACTGCGGCCGTTGTCGTAGGAGAAGGCCTGCGACCAATGGGCCTCGTCCGGGCCTTCGACCAGCCAGATGAACACCACCTTCACCGGCCGCCCGTCATCCAGGTCGTCGCCGTAGAAGCGGCCGACGCCGTCCTCGAACCGGCCGTGCACCGCTTCGCCCATCAGGCCTTCCATGGCGTTGACCCAGTAGATCGACCAGCTGCGCCGGGCGACGTCGAAGCAGCGGAAGGTCACGCCCGCGAAGCCGCGCTCGGTCATGTGGTTCTCGTCGACGTTGCAGACGCCGCCCATCAGGCCGCGGCAGCTGACCGCGCCGGTGAACTCGATCCACTCCTGACAACCCGCGCCGCGGCGCTTCAGGCGGCGGTGGGCCACGGTCCATTCACCGTGGAGGAAGTCGAAGTCCTTGCGGCCGTCCTCGATCATGGCGATGGCGTTCATGGTCCCGTTCCTTCTTCGAGGAACAGGATTAGCCGAGCCCTGCTGACAGCGTTTTGTCAGCAGGGTGTTCCGGGGATGTTCCGGTCCGCCTAGTCGATGATCGCCGAGTAGATGATGCTCTTCAGCTGGCCGCGGAAGTTGAAGGTGCCGGACGGCATCAGCTGGGTCATGAACACCACCGACAGGTCCTCCTTCGGGTCGACCCAGAAGATGGTCGAGGCCGCGCCGCCCCAGTAGTAGTCCCCGGCGCCGAGCGTGCCGGTCTCCACCTGGCCCATGGTCGAGGCGAAGCCCAGGCCGAAGCCCACGCCTTCGTTGGCGGTCTCGGAGAAGGTGCCCAGCGCCACCTGGGTCAGGTCCTTGCCGCCCGCCAAGTGGTTCATGTGCATCATCTCGATGGTGCGCGGGCCCAGGATGCGCGCGCCGTCCAGCTCGCCGCCCCGGCGCAGCATCTCGCAGAAGCGCAGGTAGTCGGCGGACGTGCCGGTCAGGCCGCCGCCTCCGGACTTGAAGCCGGGGTCCTGGAGGAAGGCGCTGGTCGCCGGATCGTCGATCAGCTTCAGCTTCTTGTCGGGGCCGCGCTGATAGTTGGCGGCGAAGCGGCCGACCTTCTCCGGCGCCACGAAGAAGCTGGTGTCCTTCATGCCGAGCGGCTCGAAGATGACCTCCTGCAGGTACCGGGCGAGCGGCTTGCCGCTGATCACCTCCACCAGCGCCCCGCAGACGTCGGTGGCCAGGGAGTACATCCACGCCGTCCCCGGCTGGTAGCGCAGCGGGACCTGGCCCAGCTTGTCGAGGAAGGTCTGCATGCTGTCCGCCCCGCCGACCGAGCGGACCTTCAGCTCGCGATAGATGCGGTCGATCGGATGCTGGATCCCCACGCCCGGCAGGCCGCCGCCATAGGTCAGGCCGGCCTGGTGTGAAAGCACGTCGCGGAAGCTGACCGGCCGATGGGCGGGCTCGGTCTGCATTACGTCGCCCTCGCCGGACACCCAGACTCGGTGGTCCTTCCAAGAGGGGACGAAGCGGCTGACCGGGTCGTTCAGCTGGAAATAGCCCTGCTCGTAGAGCGTCATGAGCGCGACCGAGGTGATCGGCTTGGTCATGGAATAGATGCGGTAGATGGTGTCGTCGGCGGTGGGCTTGGCCCGCTCGCGGTCCATCTGGCCGAAGGACTTGAAGTAGGCGAGGTGGCCATGCCGGGCGACGCCGACCTGGCAGCCGGTGATCTTGCCCGGGCCGATATAGTTGCGCTCCAGATGCTCGCCGATGCGTTCCAGGCGGCCGGCGTCCAAGCCCGTCCACTGCGATTGGGCGTCCATGAAAAATCCTCCCGGGAAATAGCGTTCTGGCTCTAATTGGTCGCCATCATGGGCGCCGATACGGCGGCCCGCCAAGCAAAAGGAGAGGGGATGTCAGAAAGCGACAATGGCCTGGATGAGATCGCCGCCGACCTGGGCCAGCGCCTGAAGGACCGGGGCGAGACCGTGGCCGTGGCCGAAAGCTCCTCCGGCGGCCTGATCTCGGCGGCCCTGCTGCGGGTGCCAGGCGCGTCGAAGTATTATCTGGGCGGCGCGGTGGTCTACACGGGCAAGGCGCGGATGGTGCTGATGGACCTGCCGCGCGAGGCGGTGGCCGGCATGCGTTCGGCCAGCGAGCCCTATGCCCTGCTGCTGGCCCGCACCGCCCGCGAACGGTTCGGCGCGACCTGGGGGATATCGGAGACCGGCGCGGCCGGGCCCACGGGCAATGGCTATGGCGACGCGGCGGGGCACACCTGCATCGCCGTCTCCGGACCCACGGAGTTCGCCATCACCCTGGAAACCGGCGAAAGTGACCGAGCCGCCAACATGGAGGCCTTCACCGCCGCCGCATTGGAGGCGCTGCGCCGCGCGGTCGCTGAATAGGTGTTTGGGGAATAACGGTCTGGAAGCCAATCTCCGCTAGCTTGCCCGCGAACGGCGCCCTGCGAGCGCCGGCGAAGATGGTGCGTGGGTGTCGAAGAAGCTCGCCTTGGGATGGGTGCTGGCGCTCGGCCTGATGGCCGCCGAGCCCGCCGCCGCGCGCGCCCGCAAGCCTGCCGCGCCGCCGCCCGCCGAGCCCACCCTGCAGGTGGTGAGCGCCGACGACGAGGCGGAGAAGGCCAACCCGGGCCTCTATCGCCGCAAGCCCGCGCCGCCGCCGAAGGCCGCGCAGCACGAGCAGTTCCGCGCCGCCCTGGACGACGTATTCGGCGAGGGCCGATGGCGCCAGACCAGCGGCTATCGCACCGTCGCCCAGGAAAACGCCCTGCGCCGCGCCGGCGCCGGCACGGTGAAGCCGGGGCGTCTTTCGCGTCATTCCATCGGCGGGCGAGAGACGCCGGGCGCCTATGACGTCGTGGTGTCCGGAATGTCCCTGACCCAGGCGGCCGCGAAGCTGAAGGCGGCCGACCAGGGCTGGGGCAAGGTGGCGGCCGAGGGCGCGCACGGCCGCGAGGGCGCGCACCTGCATCTCGAACTCGCCAGCGAGGGCGCCGCGGGCGGCCGCTGACGGCCAGGTCCCGCCCGCGGCAAAGGCATTGCCGATCGGGCCTTTCGGGCCATGATGGGCGGCCATGACGATCAATCCTGACCTCGCCCCCATCGTCGGTGAGATCGATTTCGATCCCGATGCCCTGCACGCCAAGTATCTCGCCGAGCGCGACAAGCGCCTGCGGGGCGACGGCATCGGCCAGTACACCGAGGTCAAGGCCGAGTTCTCGCACTACGCCTTCGACCCCTATGTCGAGCCGGGCTTCAAGCGCGCGCCGGTCACCGACGAGGTGGAGGTGGCGATCATCGGCGGCGGCTTCGGCGGCCTGCTGGCGGCGGCGCGGCTGCGCGAGGCGGGCTTCAACGACATCCGCCTGGTCGAGGCCGCCGGCGACGTGGGCGGGACCTGGTACTGGAACCGCTATCCGGGCGCCATGTGCGACGTGGAGAGCTACGTCTACCTGCCGCTGCTGGAAGAGCTCGGCTACATCCCCAAGCACAAGTACTCGTTCGCGCCGGAAATCCTGGAGCACAGCCGCAACATCGCGCGCCACTACGGCCTCTACGACAAGGCCCTGTTCCAGACCTCGATCACCGGCATGGAATGGGACGAGGCGGCCAAGCGCTGGCTGATCTCCACCGACCGCGGCGACCGGTTCAAGGCGCACTATGTGGCCATGGCCAACGGGCCGCTCAGCCGCCCGAAGCTGCCGGGCATCCCCGGCATCAACGACTTCAAGGGGCACACCTTCCACACCAGCCGCTGGGACTATGCCTACACCGGCGGCGACTCTTCGGGCGGCCTCACGGGGCTGAAGGACAAGCGGGTCGGGATCATCGGCACCGGCGCAACGGCCATCCAGTGCGTGCCCCACCTGGGTGAATGGGCGAAGGACCTCTACGTCTTCCAGCGGACGCCGAGCTCGGTGGACGTGCGCAACAATGCGCCGACCGATCCGGCCTGGGCCGCCAGCCTGACGCCCGGCTGGCAGAAGCGGCGGCGGGACAATTTCAACACCCTGGTCAGCGGCGGCGACGCCGACGAGGACCTGGTCGGTGACGGCTGGACCGACATCTTCCGCAACCTGACCGGCGCGGCGGCCAAGGAGGCGTCACGCGCCCTGGGCCGGCGCCTGACCGGCGCCGAGCGCGCGGAGATGATGACCCTGGCCGACTATCGCAAGATGAACCAGGTCCGCGCCCGGGTGGACGCCATCGTCCAGGATCGGGCGACGGCGGCGTCGCTGAAGCCCTGGTACCGGCAGTTCTGCAAGCGGCCGTGTTTCCACGACGAGTACCTGCAGACCTTCAACCGGCCGAACGTCCATCTGGTGGACACCCAGGGCCGGGGTGTCGAGGGGCTGACCGAGACCGCGGTCCTTGCCAACGGCCGGGCCTACGAGGTCGACTGCCTGATCTTCGCCACCGGCTTCGAGGTCGGAACCTCCTACACGCGGCGCGCCGGCTACGACATCGTGGGCCGCGGCGGCCAGTCGCTGTCGGAGCACTGGAAGGACGGGCTGCGCACCCTGCACGGCCTGACCAGCCACGGCTTCCCGAACTGCTTCTTCCTGGGCTTCACCCAGACGGCGATCACCATCAGCGTGCCCCAGGCGCTGGCCGAACAGGCCGACCACATCGCCTATATCGTCAGCCAGGCCCGCGATCGCGGCGTACAGGCGGTCGAACCCACCGCCGAAGCCGAGGCCGGATATGTGCAGGAGATCCGCGACCTCGCGCGGGTGGGCGAGCGCTTCTACCGGGAGTGCACGCCCGGCTACTACAATTCAGAGGGGGCTGCGGGGAACCGCCAGGGCTTCTTTTCGGAGATGTACGGCGCAGGCCCGCTGAAGTTCTTCGATGTCCTGGCGGCGTGGCGAGCTGACGGCTCCCTCCCGGGGATGGCGCTGAGCTAGGCCTAGGGGAGGTCGTGCTCGTAGTAGACGACCTCGTTCTTGCCCCAGGCCGCCGGATGGTCGGCGAAACCGCGGCTCAGGCTGGTGCTGGCATAGTTGTGGCCGCCGGCCTGGATGATCTGGGGCCCCTCCGCCAGGATCTCGGCGCGGGTCTTGCCGCTGGGCCTGACGATGGCGATGTGGCCGGGCTTGTCCGCGGCGTGGTTCTTGTAGGCCGCGACCACCAGGAAGCCGCGGTTGGCGGCGCGCTGCGCCTCATAGCCGTCGGGCACGGGGGTCCAGCCGTGGGCCGGCCCTTGCTCCCTCAGCCAGTCGTACTGCGCATTGGCCAGCAGGGTCTGGCCGTGTTCAGGCGGGCGCAGGATGTAGACGCCGAGCTGCTTGGCAGCCGAGGCGACGAAGGCGCTGCAGTGGGTATGCTTGCCCTCGAAATGCTCAACCTTTCCATCCGGTTGGCCCGTCTCCCAGTTGACGTGCACGCCGGCCGGCCAAAGGCTTTCGACCTGCAGGCTGTCGAGGAACTGGGCCAGCTTGTGGCCGTCCGATTTCTCGCCGCTGGCCGTGGCGCCGCCGCCGGCCGCCAGCATCGCCAACGCGACCACAAATCCCAGGAGCACGCGCATTCGAACCTCCCCAACCGCCACGCTGAAGACGCCTACTGACTGGCCCCGCGCGCCTCCACGGGGGCGATCTCGACCAGGACGTCGCCGCGCACCAGGTGGATGACGTCATAGCGGTCGAGCGTTGGATCTACGTGCGGCGGGACGAAGTCCACGCGTTCGCCGCGCACGACCTCTGGGCCGCCGGCGGGCCGCATCAGCCGGCCGTGCTCGTCGCCGTAGAAGCGATAGCCACAACCGGCGAACTTGGGCGTCAGCGGCTCGGGCACGGGGCCGTCGGTGGCGAAGGCCTTCAACCCCGCGTCCACCGTCACCCACTCCGGCTGGTTGGCGCTGATCACCGTGGCGGCGATGCTGAGGGCCTGTTCGAAGGCGCCGTCGGGATCGCCGTCCAGGGCCTCGCGGTAGTCGCGGTCCATGAAGGCGTAGGAACCGGGCTGGACCTCGGTCAGCACGCCCTGGGCTGCGTCGGCCGCGAAGCTGCCGGTGCCGCCGCCGGTCACCAGACCAGTGGGATACCCCTCGGCCTTCAGGGCGCCGAGCACGGTCGACAGATAAGCCATGCCGTCGGCAATGGCGGCGGCGCGCTCGTTGGCGCCCTTCAGGTGCTGCCACTGGCCGCCGTAGCACTGGACGCCCAAGGCCTTCAGGTTCGGCTGCGAGGCGATGGCGCGGGCGACCAACACCGCCTGTTCGGGGCTGGCGACGCCGGTGCGGCCGAGCTTGGGGTCCACGTCGATCAGCACCTGGATCGGACGGCCGACATCGCTTTGCGCCGCGGCCGCGCCCAGCTCGGCGGTGCCGTAGGCGTGGTCGACCACGATCCGGAAGTCGGCGATTTCGGCGGCCAGCTTCGCCGCGCGTCGCGCCTGGGCCAGGCCCGCGATGGGCGAGGTGACGAGGATCGACTGGATGCCCGCGGCCGCCATCGCCTCGGCCTCGCCCAGCTTCGCGCAGCAGATGCCGATCGCGCCGGCCTCGATCTGACGCCGGGCCAGGGCGGCGCACTTGTGCGACTTGGAATGGGGCCGCAACGCCAGGCCCGCCGCCTTGGCGCGCGCCGCCATCGTCGCCAGGTTGCGCTCGAAGGCGTCGAGGTCCAGCACCGCCGCCGGCGTGGGGATCCGGTCGCGCGAGCCGGGCTCGCCGATCAGACCGGGGTCGGCGGCCAGCGTCGCCATCAGGCGCCCATGAACCCGGGCATCCAGCCCTCATAGGCCGTGCGCAGGCGCTCGAGCGGAAGGCTGAAGAGGCCGGGCCGGGCGATCATGTCGCCCCCAGCCTCGCCCACCACCCGGGCTGGAACGCCGCTCGCTTCGGCCGCCGCCAGGATCGCATCGGCGGCCCGCGCCGCCACCAGGTAGCGGCCCTGGTCCTCGCCGAACAGCCAGGCGTGGGTCGCGCAATCCTCGGTCGCCAGCAACTGCACCCCGACGCCGGAGGCCAGCGCCATCTCGGCGGCGGCCGCGATCAGGCCGCCGTCGGAAAGGTCATGCACGACAGTAGCTTGTCCGGATTGGATCAGGTTCCGCACGAAGTCGCCGTTGCGCTTCTCGACGCCCAGGTCCACCGGCGGCGGCGCGCCGTCCTCACGCCCCAGCAGCTCGCGCAGGTACATGGACGCGCCGAGCTCGCCCTGGGTCTCGCCGATCAGCACCAGAGCCTGGCCGCCCTTCAGGCCGCCGAAATCGGCGCGCCGGGCGTAGTCCGCGATCACGCCCACGCCGCCGACCGTGGGCGTCGGCGGAATGGCCGCGCCATTGGTCTCGTTGTAGAGGCTGACGTTGCCGCTCACGACCGGGAAGTCGAGCGCGCGGCAGGCCTCAGCCATGCCTTCGATCGCACGGACGATCTGGCCCATGATCTCCGGCCGCTCGGGGTTGCCGAAGTTCAGGTTGTCGGTGATGGCGATCGGCGTCGCGCCCACGGCGGTCAGGTTGCGCCAGGCTTCGGCCACGGCCTGCTTGCCGCCCTCGTAGGGATCGGCCTGGACATAGCGCGGGGTGACGTCGGAGGTGACGGCCAGGGCCTTCTTGGTTCCATGCACACGCACCAGGCCGGCGTCCGCGCCGGTGGAACTGTCTTCCAGGGTGTCGGCCATGACGTGGCGGTCGTACTGCTCCCAGAGCCAACGCTTGGAGGCCATGTCCGGCGCGCTCATCAGCTTGAGGATCGCCTCGGCGTAGTCGCGCGGCGCCGGGATCTGGTCCGGGGCCAGCCGCGCGGGCGGCGTCGGGGCCGTCCAAGGGCGGTCGTAGAGCGGGGCGTCGTCGAACAGGGGCGCCAGCGGCACGTCGGCCACCACCTGGCCGTGGTGCTTCAGGACCAGGTGGCCGGTCTCGGTCGTCTGGCCGATGGTCGCAGCGTCCAGGCCCCACTTCTCGAAGATGCGCCGTCCGTCCGCCTCGCGGCCGGGCTTCAGGATCGCCAGCATCCGCTCCTGGCTCTCCGACAGCATCATCTCATAGGCGCTCATGCCCTCTTCGCGCTGCGGCACGGCGTCGAGGTCGAGCTCGATGCCCACGCCGCCCTTGCCGGCCATTTCGACCGACGACGAGGTGAGGCCGGCCGCGCCCATGTCCTGGATGGCGGCGACGGCGCCGGACGCCATCAGCTCCAGGGTGGCTTCAATCAGCAGCTTCTCGGCGAAGGGGTCGCCCACCTGGACGGTCGGGCGCTTCTCCTCGGAGGCGTCGTCGAACTCGGCCGAGGCCATGGTCGCGCCATGGATGCCGTCGCGGCCGGTCTTGGAGCCGAAGTAGACGACGGGCAGGCCGGGCGCCGGGGCGGCCGAGTAGAAGATCTTGTCCGCGTCGGCCAGGCCCACGCACATGGCGTTGACCAGGATGTTGCCGTCGTAGCCGTGGTGGAAGTTGGTCTCGCCGGCGACGGTGGGCACGCCCACGCAGTTGCCGTAGCCGCCGATGCCGGCCACCACGCCGCCCACCAGCCGCTTGGTCTTGGGATGCGACGGATCGCCGAAGCGTAGGGCGTTCAGCAGCGCGATCGGCCGCGCGCCCATGGTGAAGACGTCGCGCATGATGCCGCCCACGCCGGTCGCCGCGCCCTGGTAGGGCTCGATGAACGAGGGGTGGTTGTGGCTCTCCATCTTGAAGATGCAGGCCTGCCCGTCGCCGATGTCGATGACGCCGGCGTTCTCCCCCGGTCCGCAGATCACCTTAGGCCCCGAGGTCGGAAACTTCCCAAGGTGCTTCTTGGACGACTTGTAGGAGCAGTGCTCCGACCACATCACGGAAAAGACGCCCAGTTCCACGAGGTTCGGCTCGCGGTTAAGGCGTTGGACGATCAGGTCGTATTCCTCGCGCTTCAGGCCGAACTCGGCGGCGGTGTCCACGAGGCTCTTGGCGGGGGCGGCGCTCATGGCGGGCTTCTAGCCGGACTCGACGGGAAGGGCGATAGGGCGAGGGCGATAGGCGCGGCCTGCTGTCGCGTGTTTCCGCCGCCACAGGATCGCCACGATCGCATCGCCTGCGACGCGAGGACCCTTGCCGAGCGCCGCCGGCTAGCGCACAGCAATGGGCAACGGCGGTCGCTTACGGCGTCCGTCAGGGCATGGGGGCCCCGCGGCGCTTCCGGGATCTCGAGGATCTCGCGCGGTTGAGACGAAGCGGCAGAGGCCACCCGAGAGGGTGGCCTTTCTTGCATCCGGGCTGGTCTTGCTTGTCGACTGGGCGCTATCGCGACCGCCAGTGGCCGCCGACGAATTCGCGCAGGTCGCGGTAGCAGACGACCTCCACCTCGCGCAGCGCGGCGACCTTTTCAGCCGGGCCGCCCGCGTCGAACCGGGCCCGGGCTTCGGAAAGGGCGGCGAAGCAGGCCGCGTACCGCTTGGCGTCCCCGGCCAGCAACCGGCCGTCGTTGACCACGCCGAGCGCCAAGGCGGCCACGATGGCGCCGGCCGCCACCTCCAGCGCGAGCTTGACGTCGGCGCCCCACAGCTTGCGGCCCATGGCCACGACCAGCACCGCCGCCATCAGGCCGGTGACCGCCGCGGCGCCGAGCAACAGCCGGCTCAGGCCCCGTACCACCGCCGCGCGCTGGCCGGGCGCCCCCAGGGAGTCACCGAGCTTGCGCTCCAGGTAGTCGATCTGCCCGTCCAGCCGCTGGCCACGCAGCAGCGACAGCAAGAGGTTCAGGTCCGGCGACGGCTCCGGCGGGCCTGGCGGCTGCGACCAGGCGGGAGACACCCAGGTCTCGGCCTCGTCGCCGACGGGCTCGGCCAGGGTCGGGATCTGGCCCGGCAGGGTCTCCGGCTCGGGCAGGTCGGCGAGCCCACGCGCACGGGCCGCCTTCCAGAGGCCGAGCGCCGCGTCGTCCTTCATGGCGCGGGCCGCCAGGTCTAGGTTGTTGGCCACCGCCTGGAAATACAGCGCTCGGACCCGTTCCGCCCCGAAGCGATGGGCCAGCGAGCGGGCCTTCGCGCCCGCGCCCAGCCTGTGCGCGCCCACAATCGCCAGGCCGGCCACCACCAGCACCGCCGCCACCAGCTCGATCGCCCGCTCGGCGCCGACGGCCAGCGGCGAGGCCATCGCCAGGATCAGCCCCAGGGCCGCCAGCCCCACGGACAGCAGGCCGAGTCTGCGGTCGCGACGGCCGTGCCGGGTCGCCGGCGGATCGTACTTGTCGAACAGGACCCGCAACTCGGGCCAGTCCAGCACCCGCAGAGCGGCGGGATGCCTGGCGCCCAGCGCCGCCCGCGCCGCCTTGCTCAATAGGACGTCGTCGTTCGCCCAGCCGGCCAGCGCGTCCTGCAGCAGGCCGCGGGACTGCTCCGGCTCGGGATCGGCGTGCCAGCTGGCCGTCCTCATCGCTTTCGTCCCCCAGACCCCGGCCCCCGCCGGGTCGTTCGGCCGCCGAGGCCTAGGTCGACTGGGTCGTATCCGGCAGACCCAGGATGCGCTTGGAGATGATGTTGTTCTGGATCTCGGCCGAGCCGCCGTAGATCGACATCGCCTTGCCCGACAGCCAGCCGCGCACGGCTTCGACCTCCTCGCGGTTGAACTGGGCGCCCTCCCAGCCCAGGCCCTGGGCGCCCATGATCTCCAAGGTGAGCTCGGCGCGGGTCTGGGCGACATTGGTGGCCGAGTTCTTCAGCACCGAGGCCGCGTTGGTGGCGCCGTTGGCTTCCTTGGCCTCGGCCGCGGCGCGGGCCAGCGTCAGGCCGTGGGCGCGGGCGTCCATGGCGTTGCGGATGATACGGTTCCTGAGGTCCAGGTCCTCCAGCCGCCCCGTGGCGTCGGTGGCGCAGTACTTGGCGGCCAGCTCGTGCAGCGGCGCCTGGCGCACGCCCGCGCCGCCGCCGCCGGTCTGGCTGGCCCGCTCGTGCTGCAGGAGCCGCTTGCCCACCGTCCAGCCGACGTTGAGCTGACCCAACAGGGCGTCCTTGGGCGCCACCGCGTCGGTGATGAAGGTCTCGCAGAACGGCGAGGCCCCGGCGATGAGCGCGATCGGGCGGGTCTCGATCCCCGGCTGGTGCATGTCGACGAGCATGAAGGAGATGCCGTCGTGCTTCTTGGCGCTGGGGTCGGTGCGCACCAGCATGCCGCACCAGTCGGACCACTGAGCGCCGCTCGTCCACGTCTTCTGGCCGTTGATGACCCAGTGATCGCCCTTGTCGACCGCGCGGGTCTGGAGCGAGGCGAGATCGGAGCCCGCGCCGGGCTCCGAATAGCCCACGCACCAGCGGACCTCGCCCCTTACGATAGGCGGGATGTGCTTCGCCTTCTGCGCCTCGGTCCCATAGTCGAGGATGGTCGGCCCGATCATGGTGATGCCCATGCCGAACATCAGCGGGTTGAAGGCGCCGATCTTGGCCATCTCCTGACCGAGGACGCGCGCCTTGGCCTGGCTCAGGCCGCCGCCGCCATACTGGGTCGGCCAGGTGGGCGTGGCCCAGCCCTTGTCGCCGATGGCCTTCTTCCAGGCCCGCAGGTCGGGGCTGTCGGCCAGGGCGTCGGTCATGGCCGCCGCGCCCTTGCCGGCGAGCGAGGGCGGGAAGTTGGCCGCCAGCCAGGCCTTGGCTTCGTTCCGGAATTCCTCGAGTTCCAGGTCGGCGCCGAAATCCGCCATGGCCATTCCTCCGCTGCTTGCGCCGATCAGCTTACGCGCGCGGAAGACGGCGGCAAGCGTGCCCCGACGTGAAGCTAGCCCGGCTTCTGGCCCTTCGGCGGCTTCGGCGGGGCCATGGCGTCGACCAGCTCGTCGCCGCCCAGGGCGCGGTAGAGCGTCACCAGGTTGTCGGCGCGGATCAGGCGCGTCTGGGTCGCGGTCTGGCGCGCCTGGTAGAGGGTGCGCTGGGCTTCCAGCGTGTTCAAGAACGGATCGATGCCCTGCTGGTAGCGGGCGGTGGAGAGCGTGAGCTCGTCCGTGGCGTCGGCCACCAGGTGGGTCTGGGCGGTCATCTGGGCGTCGATGGTGCCGCGGCGGGCCAGTGCGTCGGAAACCTCGCGGAAGGCCGTCTGGATCGCCTGCTGGTACTGCGCGACGGCCAGCTGTCGCTGGCCCTTGGCGAGCTGCAGGTTGGCGACGTTCGCGCCGCCGGCGAAGATGGTCTCAGCGGCGTTGCCCGAGGCCGACCAGGTGAAGTTCTTGCCGTTGAACAGCTTGCCGAGCGCCGGGCTCGCCGCGCCGGCGACAGCGGTGAGGTCGATGGTCGGGAAGAAGTTGGCCCGCGCCGCGCCGATCTGGGCGTTGGCGGCGCGCAGCCGGTATTCGGCCTGGGCGACGTCGGGGCGGCGCAGCAGGATGCGGGAGTCGAGACCCGCCGGGACCTCGGCCAGCAGGCCATCGACGCTCTCGACGGAGGCTGGCAGGTCACCGTCGGCCACCTTGGCGCCGACCAGCAGCTCCAGGGCGTTGCGGTCCTGCTCCACCTGGCTGGACAGGCTGGCGACGTCAGAATTCGCCTGTTCCAGCACCGTCTGGGCCTGGCGCAGGTCGGTCCGCGGCGCGACGCCGCCGTCCAGCCGCGCCTGGGTCAACTCGACCGTCTTCTGGGCGCTGGCGGCGGTATCCTTGGCGATGGCCAGCAGGCTGCGGTCGGCGGCCAGCGTGAGGTAGGCGTCGGCCACCTCGGCCACCAGGGTCAGACGCGCCTCACTGGCGCCGGCCTCGCTGGCGAAATACTGCTCCTGGGCGGCGTGGCTGAGCGAACGCAGACGGCCGAACAGGTCGATCTCGAACGCCGAGAAGCCGATGTCGGCGGTATAGGCGCGGCTGGTCTGGCGCGAGGTGGACACCACCCCGCCGGGCCCGACCGTGGTGACCTTGCCGCGTTGCTCGGTGGCGCCGCCCGTGGCTTCGACGCGCGGGAACAGGTCGGCGCGCTGCACCCGATACTGGGCGCGGGCGATGGTGACGTTGGCCATGGCGATGGCCAGGTCCTGGTTGTCGACGATCGCCCGGTCGATGATCGCCTGCAGGTGTGGGTCCTTGAAGATGTCGCGATAGCTGACCGAGGGCAGGGCGGTCGCCGCCGCTGGATAGGTCCCGCCGGCCGGGAAGCTGCCGGGGATCGCCGGGGTCGGCCGGACGTAGTGCGGCTCGAGCGTGCAGGCGGACAGCGTCAGGCCGGCCAGCAGCAAAATGGCGAACATCCTCACTCGCCGGCCTCCGGAATCGCGCTCGGATAGGTCTCGGCGGCGGTGTGCTGGCGGCCATGGAAGATGCGCCGGACCAGCACGAAGAACAGAGGCACGAAGAAGATGGCGATGGCGGTGGCGGTCAGCATGCCGCCGATCACCGCCGTACCGATGGCGATGCGGCTCTGGGCGCCGGCGCCGGTGGCGATCGACAGCGGGAACACCCCGAAGATGAAGGCCAGGCTGGTCATCAGGATCGGCCGCAGGCGCAGGCGGGCCGCTTCGAGCGCCGCCTCGTAGGCGTTCTTGCCCTCCCGCTGGGCGGCCTCGGCGAATTCGACGATCAGGATGGCGTTCTTGGCCGACAGCCCCATGGTGGTTAGCAGGCCGACCTGGAAATAGACGTCGTTGGACAGGCCGCGCAGCGCCACCGCGATCGCCGCGCCCACCAGGCCCAGCGGGATCACCAGCATCACCGAGAACGGCACCGACCAGCTCTCATAGAGGGCGGCCAGCGATAGGAAGACCACGATCAGCGAGACGGCGTAGAGGAAGGGCGCCTGGCCGCCGGTCAGCCGCTCCTGGTACGACAGCCCGCTCCACTGCACCGAGACCCCGGGCAGCTTGGCGGCGATGTCGGAGATGTGCTGCATGGCCTCGCCGGAGCTGCGGCCCTCGGCGGCGTCGCCCTGGATCTCGTAGTTGGAAATGCCGTTGAAGCGGCCGAGCGCGCTGGGCGCCTGGGCCCAGCTGACCGTCGCGAAGGACGAGAAGGGCGCCATGCCGCCGTTGTCGGAGCGCACGTACCAGGCGCCGAGGTCCTCCGGCCGGCTGCGGTACTGCGCGTCCGCCTGGACGAAGACCCGCTTCACGCGGTTGCGGTCGACGAAGTCGTTCACATAGAAGCCGCCCCAGGCGACGCTCAGGGTCTGGTCCACCGAGGTCTGCGGGATGCCGAGGGCGCCTACCTTCTCCTGGTCGACCTGCACGTTGAGCGTCGGCTGGTCGTCCAGGGTGTTCTGGCGCACGCCGGCCAGCACCGGGTCGTTCTTGGCCTGGGCCAGCAGCTCCTTCATCTCGTTCTTGAACTGCTCGCGGCTGAGGCCGCCGGAGTTCAGCAGCTCCATGGTGAAGCCGCTGGACTGGCCAAGGCCGCGGACCGGCGCCGGGTTCAGGGCGAAGAACTGGGCGTCGCGCAGCTGCCCGTTGACGGCGCGGGTGGCGCGCTGGGTGATGGCCGAGGCGGCCTGGTCCTTGCCTTTGCGGTCATCCCAGGGGGTGAAGGAGATGAAGCCGCGCGCCGCGCTCTGGCCGGCGCCCTGGTTGCTCTGGCCCAGCACCGTATAGACGGCGGAGACGGTCTTCTTCTCGTTGATCAGGAAGTAGTGCTCGACGATCCGCATGGCCGCCAGGGTGCGTTCCATGGTGGCGCCGGGCGGAAGCGTGATCTGCAGCTGGGCGGTGCCCTGGTCTTCCTGTGGCAGGAAGCTGGTCGGCAGCTTCACGAAGACCACGATCAGCAGGGCGACGATGCCGGCGTAGACCAGCATGGCCAGCCGTGAATGGGCGATCACGACCCGGACGCCGTTCTGGAAGCGGTCGGCGTTGCGGTTGAACCAGTTGTTGAAGTGGGCGCCATAGCGGGCAAGGAAGCGGTCGACCGGGTCCCCATGCTGGCCCGGCCGCTTCAGCAGGGTGGCGGCCAGGGCCGGCGACAGCGTCAGGGCCACCAGCACCGACAGGATCATCGACGAGACGATGGTGATCGAGAACTGGCGGTAGATCACACCCACGGACCCGCCGAAGAAGGCCATGGGCAGGTAGACCGCCGACAGCACCATGGCGATGGCGATCAGCGCCATCTGCACCTGGTCCATGGACTTGATGGTGGCTTCGCGCGGGGTGATGTCAGGCTCTTCGGACATCACGCGCTCGACGTTCTCGACGACCACGATGGCGTCGTCGACCAACAGGCCGATGGACAGCACCAGGCCGAACAGGGTCAGCACATTGATCGAGAAGTGGGCGGCGGCCAGGACCCCGAAGGTGCCCAGCAGCACCACCGGCACGGCGATCGCCGGGATCAGGGTCGCCCGCCAGCTCTGCAGGAAGACGAACATCACGATGACCACTAGGAAGATGGCCTCGATCAGGGTCTGCACCACCTCGCGGACCGACAGCTTGATGAAGGCGGTGGCGTCGTTGGGGAAGGCGTAGCCGTAGTTCGGCGGGAATGATTTCGCCGATTCCGCGATCGTCGCGCGCACCAACTCGGCGGTCTTCAACGCGTCGGCGCCGGGCGCCAGGTTGACGGCGATGCCGGAGGCCGGGTGGCCGTTCAGGCGGCTGAGGGTGGAGTAGTTCTCCGGCCCCAGCTCCACGCGCGCCACGTCCTGCAGCAGCACCTTCGAGCCGTCCGCCTGGGTCTTCACCAGGATATGCTTGAACTGGTCGACCGTGGTCAGGCGTGAGCGCGCGGTGACCGTGGCGTTCAGCATCTGGCCGGGCGGCGAGGGCAGGGCGCCGATCTGGCCGGCGGCCACCTGGGTGTTCTGCGCCTGGACCGCGCTGATCACGTCGCCCGGCACGGCGCCCACGCGCGCCAGCTTGTAGGGGTCCAGCCAGATCCGCATGGCGTACTGCGACCCGAACACGCGGAAGTCGCCGACGCCTTCCAGGCGGCCGATCTTCTCCTGCAGGTTCGACACCACATAGTCGGAGATGTCGGCGCTCGTCTGCTGGTCGGTCTTGTCATAGATCGAGGTGATCAGCAGGAAGTCCGGGTTGGACTTGGCGACCACAAGGCCCTGCTGCTGCACCGCCTGGGGCAATCGGGGCAGCGCCTGCTGCACCTTGTTCTGCACCTGCACCTGGGCGATGTCCGGGTTCGTGCCCTTCTCGAAGGTCACGGTGACGCTGACGTTGCCCGCCGAGTCCGACGACGACTGGAAATAGATCAGCCCGTCGATGCCGGTGAGCTGCTGCTCGATGACCTGGGTGACGCTGTTCTCCAGCACCTCGGCCGAGGCGCCGGGATAGGTCGCCCGGATGTTGACCTGCGGCGGGGCGATATCGGGATACTGCTCGACCGAGAGCGCGCGGATCGAGCCGGCGCCGGTCAGCATGATGACGATGGCGATCACCCAGGCGAAGACCGGACGATCGATGAAGATACGCGAGATCATCTGGGGCTAGCCCCGGGGTCCGCCGCCGGCGTCGCCACCGCCGCCGCGGCCGTTTCCATGACCTCCGCCGCCGGGACCGCCTGGGCCGCCCGGACCGTGCTGATGCGGCGGAGATCCCGCCGGCACCGGATGCACGGACTGGTTGGGCTTCACCTTGTCGAGCCCTTCGGTGATCACCTTCTCGCCTGGATTGAGCCCGCTGGTCACCAGCCAGTCGGCGCCCACCGTGCGGTCGGCGACGACGGTCTTCTGAACCGCCTTGTCGTTCGGGCCGACCACATAGACCGTGGCGTTGCCCTTCGGGTCGCGGCTGACGCCCTGCTGCGGCACGAGGATGGCGTTGTGCTGGATCGCCTGGCTTAGCGTGGCGCGCACGAACATGCCCGGAAGCAGCAGGCCCGCCGGGTTGGCGAAGCGGGCGCGCAGGGTCACCGAGCCGGTGCTGGGGCTGACGATGGTCTCGGCGAATTCGATCTTGCCGGGAACGGCGTAGGGGCTGCCGTCTTCCAGGGTGAGCTTCACCGGCGTCTCGGCCGGCGTCACGCCGCCGGTGGACAGCGCCTGGCGCAGGGCGACGAGGTCGGCGCTCGACTGCTGGATGTCCACATAGATCGGGTCCAGCCGATCGATCGTGGCGAGCGCGGTGGTCTGGCCCGAGGTCACCAGGCCGCCGACGGTCACCAGCGAGCGGCCGATGCGGCCGGTGATCGGGGCCGGCACGGTCGTGTACCTGAGGTTGATGCGGGCGGTGTCGAGAGCGGCCTTGTTCTGCGCCACCTGGGCGGCGGCCTGCTTCGCCGCGGCCTCGGCGTCGGTGTAGTCCTGCTGCGAGACCGCCTGGATCGCGGCCAACGGCTTGTAGCGGGCGGCCTTGGCGGCGGCGGCCTCACGGGTCGCCTCGG
>JAFEDM010000435.1 GCA_018241625.1 Pseudomonadota bacterium
CCAGGTCGCCGTCAATGAGTGGCGAAGCCTGTTATCTGAAGGTTTTGGGACTGTGGCGCCGTTACAATGTTCGTTGTTTGTTCGAACTTCCGATCTGCCGACGACCTGTCATCATTCCGACCTAGAAACCGGCCTTCCGGGCGCGTAAGCCTGGGCGCAAAGAACGGGGAGGCGAGATGTCCAGGACGCACCTTCTGCTGGCGAGCGTCGCCGCCATGGTCGTCACCGCCGGCGCGGCGCTGGCGGCGGGCCAGGATGACCATATCCGCCTCAACCAGATCCAGGTGATCGGCACCCACAACAGTTATCACGCGGGCCTGACGCCGGGCGTCGCCAAGATGCTGAAGGTGGTCAATCCCAAGGCCTTCGACAGCCTGGATTATCAGCACGCGCCGCTGACCCAGCAGTTCGACCACGGCATCCGCCAGATCGAGCTCGACGTCTTTGTCGACAGCCAGGGCGGCCGCTTCGCCCATCCGTGGGGCGCGACCCAGAACGAGGGCGGCGCCGCGGCTTTCGACCCGCAGCACCTCTTCGCCAAGCCGGGCTTCAAGGTCCTGCACGTCCAGGACCTGGACTATGTCTCCACCTGCCAGCCGTTCACGGGCTGCCTGAAGGAGATCCGCGCCTGGTCGAAGGCGCACCCGGACCACGTGCCGTTGTTCATCCTGGTGGAGACCAAGACCGACAAGCCGATCCCGGCCATCCCGGGCATGGTCGCGCCGGAGCCGTTCACGCCGGCGGCGATGGACGCCCTCGACGCCGAGATCCGTTCGGTCTTCCAGCCCGGCGAGGTGATCACGCCCGACCAGGTGCGCGGCAAGTACGCGACGCTTCCCGAAGCCGTATCTCGCGGCGGCTGGCCGACGCTGAAGGCGGCGCGCGGCAAGATCGTCTTCCTGCTGGACCAGCGCAACGTGACCGCGCCCTACCTGGAGGGCCACCCGGCGCTGAAGGGGCGGATGATCTTCACCAACGCCAAGGAAGGTGACCCCGACGCCGGCTTCGTGGAGCACAACGACGCCGACCCGGCGGCCATCCAGGCCCTGGTGAAGGCCGGCTACATCGTGCGCACCCGCTCCGACGCCGACACCAAGGAAGGCCGCAGCGGCGACACCACGGTGCGCGACAAGGCGCTGGAGAGCGGCGCCCAGATGGTGAGCACGGATTACCCCTGGTACGAGCCCGCCCGCTGGACCGGCTATACCGCCGCCCTGCCGGGTAAGGCGTCGGTGCGCTGCAACCCGGTGAACGCGCCGAAGTCCTGCTCCGACGCCGCCCTGAAGGACACGCCCGTCAAGCCGTAGGGCGCGGCGGCGGCCGGACCGGTTCCATCGGCCGGATTCCACGCTATGGCTGGGCGATGCCCGAGCTGTTGCGTCTTGATGAGATTCGCCGCCTGGACGCGGAGCTGGAAGCCGCGACCGGTCCGGGCCATCCGGCCAGCGCGCTCCGGCCCGAGACCACCTCGCCCGGCGGCGTGGCGGTGGCCGGCCATGACGGTTTCCTGTTCATCAGCAACGGCGCCAACCGCTGGGAACGGCAGTTCCTGGGCGAGCTGAAGATCCGGCCCGAATGGGGCCCCAACTGGCGCCAGCTGTTCGACGACCGCCAAGCCGCGGCGGCGGCCCGCGGGATCCAGCTCTGGAACCTGATCGCCCCGGAAAAGCAGGCGATCTATCCGGACAAGCGCTGGGAAGCCGCCGGCGCGGTCGGCGACGGCCGGCCGGTGATGGTCATGGCGACCTTCCTGGGGCCGCAGGCGCGGCTGGTCTATCCTGCCGCCGAGCTGAAGGTGGTCCGCGGCCTGGCGCCCGCCTATTTCCGGCACAACTCGCACTGGACCTCGTCCGGCTGCTGCGTGGCGGCGATCACCCTCTTGCAGCGGATGGGCGTGGCCGTGGACGTCGGCAAGCTGGCCTTCCCGGTGGAGCGGATCACCCGGCGGCAGGACCTCACTGTCCACTTCTTCGACCCGCCGCCGGAGGAAACCTACATCCGGCTCGCGCCGGCCGGCGAGGTGGTCGACGCCAACCACAATTTTGAGACCACCGGGCGCAACACGGGCGAGAC
This sequence comes from Pseudomonadota bacterium, assembly GCA_018241625.1. GTDB lineage: Bacteria > Pseudomonadota > Alphaproteobacteria > Caulobacterales > Caulobacteraceae > Phenylobacterium. The sequence goes on from JAFEDM010000435.1 coordinate 2,074, forward strand.
CTATACGGTGCTCAACCCCGATGCGCCGGACGGCCGCTCCGTCCTGCTGTTCGGCGACAGCTATGCCTTCGACGCCGGCCTGGCGTCGGCGCTGTCGGTGGTGTTCGCCAAGGTGGTGTTCGTCTGGTCGAAGCCGGTCCTGTGGGACCTGGTGGACGAGAAGGCCCCGGACATCGTCATCTGGGAGTGCGCCGAGCGCTTCCTGGGCGGTGTGCCGGAGAGCTGATCGGCGGCTTGCCTTCCAGGCCGGCAAGGCCGTCTAGTCGGCGCAAGGACGAAGAACAAAGGGGAGGGCTGGGATGAACCGCAGACGCCTGTTGGCGACCGGGGCCGCGACGGCCCTCCTGTCCGGCGTGGCCGCGCGCGCGGCGCCGCCCGCGCGGCCGCCGAACTTCATCGTCGTGCTGTGCGACGACCTCGGCTACGGCGACGTCTCGATCTATGGCCCGGGCGGCCTGCCGACGCCCAACCTGGAACGGATGGCGCGCGAGGGCGTGGTCGCCACCGACTACTACGCCCCGGCCAATCTCTGCAGCCCGTCGCGGGCGGGGCTGTTGACCGGCCGCTATCCGGTGCGCACCGGCCTCGGCTACGAGGTCATCATGCAGGGCGACGACCGCGGCCTGCCGTTGTCGGAAGTGACCATCGCCAAGGCGCTGAAGCCGACCTACGCCACCGCCCTGTTCGGCAAGTGGCACCTGGGCCACCTGGGTCCCGCCTGGCCGCCGACCAAGCACGGTTTCGATAGCTTCTTCGGCATCCCCTACAGCCACGACATGGCGCCGCTGTCGCTGTTCGAGAGCCATGCCGGCTCCGACGAGGTGGCGAAATTCCCGGTCGACTATCCCAGCCTGCAGCAGCAGTTCTATGAGCACGCCGAGCGGTTCATCGAGGCGCACAAGGACCAGCCCTTCTTCGTCGAGCTGGCCTTGTCGGCGCCGCACTTGCCGGAGCACCCGCACGCGGGCTTTGACGACAAGACCTTTGCTGGGCCCTACGGCGCGGTGGTCTCGGAGATCGATTCCATCGTCGGCCGCCTGATGGCCAAGCTGCGGGCGCTGAAGCTCGAGCGCGATACGGTGGTGATCTTCACCTCCGACAACGGGCCTTGGTTCGAGGGCTCGGCCGGGAACCTGCGGGAACGGAAAGGCGGCGGCGGTTTCGATGGCGGCTATCGCGTGCCGTTCGTCGCCTGGGCGCCGGGCCGCCTGCCTGCCGGCAAGCGCACGGCCTCGATCATCAGCGGCGTCGACCTGCTGCCCACCTTCCTGGCCATGGCCGGCAAGCCGCCGCCCAGCGGCGTGACCCTGGACGGCCGCGACATCACCGCGGTGCTGGAGAAGGGCGCGGCCTCGCCGCATGACCAGATCGTGCTGTTCGACAACGAGGTCCCGGTGGCGATCCGCACCCAGGACTGGAAATACGTCGACGCCCTCTACTACCGCGGCCTGATGCTGCCGGTCGGCGCCCTGAACTACGAGGAGCTGTACGATCATCGCGCAGATCGGCCGGAGAACTACAGCGTCTCGGCCAACAACCCCGACGTCGCCAAGGCGATGAAGGCGCGGCTGGCGGCGGCCAAGAAGGAGTTCGCGCCCTTCAAGCACGCCGACATCCCGCCCTACTTCAAGGCCTTGCGCGGCCAGTTGGCCCATATCCAGGACTGACGCGTTAGGCGTTCGAAGGCGCGCAAGCCTGCGCCACGAAGGAGCCGACGGATGATCACCTACGCCAGCGAAGCGGACTCGCCGGTCATCGAACTGCGGGTTTCCGGCCACGTCACCGAGGACGAGCTGGAGGCCAACATGGACCGGCTGAAGGCGGACCTCGATGCGGGCAAGACCCGGGTCATCGAGATCATCGAGGGCTTCACCGGCATCGAGCCGGCGGCCCTGATGGCCGACATCCGCCTGGGCCTGCCGCTGGCGCGCAAGGTGGATCGCGTGGCCGTCGTCGCCGATCAGGCGTGGATCCGCGGGCTGTCGCACCTGGGGCCGCTGTTCACCGGCGCGACGGTCAAGGTGTTCCACGACGAGCAGCTCGCCGAGGCGCGGTCCTGGATCCGCGGCGACTAGAGGTCGAGAAGCACGAATTTCCCACGGTTGGCGGTCTCGATCTCCAGCTCCCGCCGTCGCCGCGCGGCGTCGTCCGTGCGCAAGGCCTGGGTCAGGTCGGCGGGCGTCGCGTCGTCGATCAGCGGCGCGTGGGTCATGGCGAAGACCGTGCGGTACATCTCGAGATTGATCTTCTCGACCAGGGGCGCGCCCTTGGCGGCCGGCGTGCGCTGCATCTCGATCAGCCAGGGATGGCCCTCAGCGTCGATCAGCACGTCGAGACCGAACAGCTTGGGTGGGAAGGCGCGCGCCGGCCGGCCGGCCGCCTGGCGGGCGAACAGGCCCTGGGCGGCCAGCATGCCCACGTGCCATTCCACCAGCGCCTTGATCTCCCCGAACGCCTTCTGCCCGTCCAGGCCGTCGGCGGTCATCCGGCGCAGCAGGGCCGAGAGGCTGCGGATCGAGCCCACGTCCTCCTGATTGGCGTCCTGGCTGACGTTCAGGCCCGGATGGCCGACGTGCAGGGCGGTGTTGGTCACATGCATCGACGGGCCCGCGCCCTTGGCCGGGTCGGGATCGTAGGGCTCCGGCGCGATGCGTACGATGCCCTCGGAATAGACGTAGGCGCGCAAGGGGTCGGCCGAGGCGATCAGGCAGTAGATGCGGCAGTGGCCCTTGTGGCCTTCGATCAGGTAGGGCCGGTCGATGTAGCGCTGGACCACGACATCCTGGGCCGCGAGCTCGCCTGAGATGTCGGGCGTGACGCGGATGCCCTGGCCGCCGCTGCCGCGGATCGGCTTGACGATATAGAGCGCCGGCGCGTCCGGGCCCTTGGCGAAGGCCTCCAGCGCCGCGCGGTCCTGGGGCAGGACGAAGGTCTCGGGGAATCGGCCGCCGGGCGTCTTGGCCGCGTGCGCCGTCAAGACCTGCGCCAGATGCGCCTTGTCCGCATAGGGCGACCACTCGTGGAAGTCGTCGGAGTTGTTGCGCGCGATCAGGCCGGAGGAGACGCCCACCGGCTCGCGCCGGTAGCGTTCGATCAGCTGCAGCATCGCGTGGTCGGCGGCGATCGGCTTGCCCGCGTCGCGCAGGGCGAAGGCCAGGCCTTGCAGGGCGATCGGGATTTCCGGGCTGGTCGGCTGGCAAACGGCGAGCAGGCGCTCGTAGGTCTGCGCGGCCTCCTGGGTCCGGCCCAGCCGGTGCAGCAACAGGGCCACGTGGCGCATGCTGCCGGCGTTGGCGGTCACCTTCAGCGCGTGCTGGAAGCCGGCCAGCGCGCCTTCGTAGTCGCCGGCCGCCAGCAGGCAGAAGGCGGCGTTGCGCAGGGCGTCGTTGTGCTTGGGATCGAGCTTCAGCACCTCCAGGAAGGCCGCCCGCGCCGGCGCGAACTCCAGGCGGCGCAGGTGCGAGATGCCCAGCAGGTAGTGGGCGTCCACCGAGGTCGGCATCTCCTCGGCCAGCCGGCGCAGCAACAGCTGGGCCTGGGTGGTCTCGTGCTCGATCAGCTCGTTGATGTCGTCGTTCAGCGGCACGCCTGAAGTCTCCGGTCGCAACGCCCTTATGCGGACGGCAATGCTGCGCGCAAGCGAACTTGGGCCGGGCGCAAGCGGACTTGGGGGGTTCCGGCGCAACCCGACGGCGGATAAGCAACCGCCACGGCGTCTAGAAGTCGGGGGGCGAGTCGCCAGCAGATAGACCTGGTGAGAGCCTTTTTGGGCGGGAGCCTCGATGAGCCGCACGGACAATCCTACCGACCTCGACCCGCGCGACTGGGACGAGCTGCGCGCCCAGGGCCACCGCATGCTCGACGACATGTTCGACAACCTGTCGACGCTGACGGAGCGGCCGCTGTGGCAGGCCCCGACGCCGGAACAGCGCGCCCGCTGCCGAGCGCCCCTGCCGCGCGCGCCGGGATCGCTGGAGGACGCCCACGCCCAGTTCATGGCCGACGTCGCGCCCTATGGCAGCGGCAACCGCCATCCCGGCTTCATGGGCTGGGTTCAGGGCGGCGGCACGGCCGTCGGCATGCTGGGCGAGATGCTCGCCGCCGGGCTCGACGCCAACCTGGGCGGCCGCGACCACATGCCGATCGAGGTGGAGCGCCAGGTTACCGCCTGGATGGCCGAGCTGTTCGGCTTCCCGCCCGACGCCAGCGGCGTCTTCCTGACCGGCACCTCGCTCGCCAATTTCTGCGCCGTGCTGATCGCCCGCGACCGCGCCCTGGGCGCCGACGTGCGTCACACCGGCATCCACGGCGACGTGCGCGTGGTCGCCTACGCCTCCAAGGGCGTCCACGCCTGCGTCGTGCGGGCCATGGACATGAGCGGCCTGGGCTGGGACCGCCTGCGGCTGATCGAGACCGACGCCGACAACCGCATCAGCCTGCCGGCCCTGGAGGCCGCCATCGCCGCCGACCGCGCGGCGGGCCGCAAGCCATTCCTGATCGTCGGCACCGCCGGCAGCGTCGATGTTGGCGCGATCGACGATCTCGACGGCCTGGCCGAGATCGCCGCGCGGGAAGCTTGCGTCTTCCACGTGGACGGGGCGCTGGGCGCGCTGGCCATGACCAGCCCCGACGTCGCGCCGCGCCTGAAGGGGATCGAGCGCGCCGACAGCCTGGCGCTCGACTTCCACAAGCTGGGCCAGGTGCCCTACGACGCCGGCTTCCTGCTGGTGCGCGACGCGGCCGCCCACAAGCGGACCTTCACCTACAGTGACGCGGCCTATCTGCGGCACGCCGAACGCGGCCTGGCGGGCGGCGAATGGTGGCCTTGCGACTACGGCCCGGACCTGTCGCGCGGCTTCCGGGCCCTGAAGGTCTGGTTCAGCCTCAAGACCTATGGCCTGGACGCCATCGGCGCGGTGATCGGCAAGGCCTGCGAGCTGGCCCAGGACCTGAAGCGCCGGGTGGAGGCCAGCGAGGAACTGGAGCTGCTGGCGCCGGTGGCGCTGAACATCGTCTGCTTCGCCTACAAGGGCGCCGACAACGCCGCGATCGTCGCGGACCTGCACGAGCAGGGCCGCGTGGCCCCCTCGACCACGACCTTGAACGGCCGCGTCGCCATAAGGGCGGCGATCGTCAACCACCGGACAGGGCCCGAAGACATCGCGGCTCTGGTGGACGGCGTGCTGGCTCTAGGCCGGGCCCAGACTGGGCGAGGCTAGGTCCGCGATCACCCAGTCGATGACCGACGCCCAATCCCGCGGCCGGCTCTGCCGATAGAGCCGCAGGCTCGGGTACCAGGGCGAATCGGACCGCCCGCGAAGCCAGCGCCAGTCGCACTTCAGCGCCGGGAGCAGGGTCCAGCAGGGCTTGCCCATGGCTCCCGCGAGGTGAGCCACCGAGGTGTCGATGGAGATCACCAGGTCCAGGGTCTCCAGGATGGCGGCTGTGTCGGCGAAGTCCGCCGCGCCGGTGTCTTCCGGGTGCAGGCTGACCGCGCCGAGATCCAGGAGTCGCTGGGCGTCGACGGGCGCCAGGCCCTTGTTGGCGGCGTTGAAGCCGGTGGGGCTCGCCTGCCAGACGAGGCCCACGCGGCGGCCGCCCAGGTCCGCGTCCGGCCGGAAGCCCGCCCAGCCGCCGCGGCGGTCGGCGGGCGCCGCAAGGTAGGGCGCGTTCGGCAGGGTCTCGAGCGTGACGCCCAGCCGGTTCGGCAGGGAGAAATAGCGGGTCCAGAGGTGATGCGGCTTAACCTCCACGCTTTGCCGCACCGCGACCGTGACCAGGTCGTCGACGCCGTCCAGGGTGGTGAACAGGTGGGTCAGGGCCGGCGGGCACCCCAGGGTGACGCGTCCCGCGCCGCGCGCCTTCAGGCTGGCGGCGAACCGCGCCATCTGGATCTTGTCGCCGAAGCCCTGTTCCACCCAGACCAGGATCGAGCGCCCGTCCAGCGGTTCGCCCCGCCATTCGGGGTAGGGCAGCGCGATCGGCGGCACGACGTTCGAATGCAACCCGACGCGGGCTTCCATCAGGGGCCAGCCCTCCGCGTAGCGTCCGACCGACAGATAGAACCCGCAGAGCGCCATCTTGACCTCGGCGTCGTCGGGCGCGAGGGCCCGGGCGGCCAGCAGCTCCTGCTCTGCCCGGGCCAGGTCCCCGGCGTCGGCGAAGGCGACGCCGGCCAGGCGGCGGACGGCCGGGTCCTGCTTGGCGTGGCCCGCGGCCAGGCCCAGGAAGTGCGCGGCCTCGTCGAACTGGCCGAGCTCGCCAAGGCACACCCCGAGATTGGCCGCCAGCTTCAGGGTCAGCACGCGCGCGGCAAGCGGCCGGTAGACCTCCGTCGCCTCGGCCCAGCGCCCTTCCTTTTGCAAGGCCGCGCCGCGCTGGTATTGCTCCTCGTCGGTTTCGACCTGCATGGGTTTCCGGCGCTCGCGTCCGGACAACCGTGGTCGGACCGATCCGTTTCTAGCCTGCAAGCCCCAGCACAGGGAATCCCGGTGACCGCGTCCGAAGCCCTTCTTCCAGACTTCAGCCACCGGCGTCGCCGTGGGGTCTAGGCTCGCGATCCACCACCCGCGTGGCGAGGTGCAGCTGAAGAACAACGTCTTCGGCAAGGACGTCGCCAACCTGGAGCTGTTCCAGGCGATGGCGCGCCACGGCGGCTATGAGCAGATCGATATCCTGAGCTCGCTGCCGGCCACCGAGGCGCACCTGCGCGAGGCGCTGCTCGAGAATCCGGCCGATCCGATCCGGATCACCCGCTCCACCGTCCTGTCGACCCAGCCGGCCAAGGAGGCAGGCGCGGTGCTGAAGGGTCAGCCGCACCTGCAGAACCTGGCCTGGCTGCGCCGGATGACCGGCGGCGACCGCAGCTACAGCCTGATCGGCCTGATCCACACCCTGGCGCCGCCCGCCATCCGCGAGGGCATCGCCTCATGCCTGATCGCGCCCACCCATCCGTGGGACGCGCTGATCTGCACCTCGCCCAGCGTGAAGGACGCCACCACCGCCATGCTGGACGGCTGGGGCGACTTCCTGGCCGAGCGGACCGGCGGCGCCCAACCGCCCCGGCCGGCCCTGCCGGTGATCCCGCTGGGGGTCGACGGGGCGCGGTTCGCCGCCCTGGCCGACCGGCCTGACGCCCGCGCCAAGGTCCGCGCCCAGCTGGGCCTGGCCGAGGACGACGTCCTGGTGCTCTGGGTCGGGCGGCTCAGCTTCTTCGAGAAGGCCTATCCGCAGTCGATGTTCGCCGCCGTCCAGCGGGCGGTGAAGCTGACCGGCAAGAAGATCGCCTTCGCCATGGCCGGCTGGTTCCCGACGCCGGAGCGCGACCGCGATTTCTACGCCGAGGCGGCGCGCAACCACGCGCCGGACGTCGAAACCCACTTCCTGGACGGCAACGACAAGACCCTGGTGGGCGAACTCTGGGCCGGGGCCGACATCTTCATCTCCCTGGTCGACAACATCCAGGAGACCTTCGGCATCACCCCGGTGGAGGCCATGGCGGCGGGCCTGCCGGTGGTGGTCAGCGACTGGGATGGCTACCGCTTCACGGTGCGGGACGGCGAGCAGGGCTTCCTGATCCCGACCCTGGGCGGGCCGACCTCCGGCCAGGGCATGAACATGGTCATGCGCCATCTCTTCGAGATGAGCTCCTACCAGAGCTATGTGGGCGAGGTGGCGCAGCATACCGCAGTGCATGTGGGCCGGGCGGGCGACGCCATCGCCGAGCTCGCGCGCTCGCCGGAATTGCGCAAGCGGATGGGCGCCTCGGGCCGCGAACGCGTGCGCACCACCTTCGACTGGCCGGTGGTCGCGCGCCAGATCGCCGCCCTGGCCGACGAGATGGGCGAGATCCGCAAGGCCTCGCCCGATCCCGTGATCCGCCAGCGGCAAGACCCGGTGCGCGGCGACCCCTATGTCGCCTTCGCGGGCTTTCCGACCCACGCCTGGTCGCTGGATCGGCCCTTGCAGGCCACGCCCGGCGTCACCGCCGCGGACATCCGCGGGACCACGACGCGCCTGGACACCGCCTTCCAGCACCTGCGGGCCCCGTTGGAGGAATGCGCCCAGGCCTTCGACCTCCTGGCGTCAGGCCAGGCGACCACCGCGCGCCAGGTGCTGGAGGCGACGCCGCCGCCGCGGCGCATGGCGGTGGAGCTGGGCCTCGTCTGGCTGGCCAAGATGGGCGCGGTCGACTGGCTGGATTGAAGCTCTAGCGCATCCCTTCTCGCCCCGGCGCGTTGTTGCGGCCTAGCCGTCTTTTGATGGCATGACTGAGGAGAGGATCCATGCGCCGGACACTGATCACCACCGGCCTCGTCGCCGCCCTGGCGGCTCCGTGCCTAGCCCCCGCGACGGCCCAGGCGGAAACCTGCGAGCAGCGCTCGCACGACCACAAGGTGGTCGGCACTCTGCTGGGCGCGGTGGCCGGCGGCTTCCTGGGTAACGCTGTCGCCCGCGGCGGCGGCCGGACCGGCGGCACGATCATCGGCGCCGGCGCCGGCGCGGTGGTCGGCAACAACCTTGCGCGGACGCACTGCTATCACCGCCGCGCCTACTACCGTCACGAGCGGCCGACGGAGGGTTACGCCCCGGCCGCCTATTCCTCGTCGGCGACCGGCCGCTGCCACACCGAGACCCGGTCGTTCTATGACGCTCACGGACAGTTGGTCTACGCGCCCACCCAGGTGTGCAGCTAGACCATGGCGGGCCAGAGGATGTCTCTGAGGACGCCCCAGCTGCTGGCGGCCGCGATCGCGGCCGCCAGCCTCGCTGCCTGCACGGCAAGCTCGAATGGCGGCCTGGCCGCCGATGGCGCGGTCTGCCAGCCCTTCGCCAAGACCACCGTCGCCACCGGGCCGGCCCCGCCCGCGCCGGCGGCCATGACGGGCGACCCCGCGGCCGCCTTGGACGATTGCCTGCACCGCTGGGGCTATGCGCTGGCCCACTCCAGCGACGACGCCCAGCCGGTGGCCAACGCCGTCCTGGCCGCCTGCGGCTCCAGCCTGTCACGCTGGAACCAGGCCGCGCTGGCCACCGCGCCCGCCGCGGACCAGGCGCCCAGCCTGATCACGGGCCAGCCGACCACGCCGCTCGGCGAGCACTTCGTCTACGCCCAGAGCAGGGCCCTGTTCTATGTGGTCCAGGCGCGCGCGGGGAAATGCGCCAGTCCGCCGATGCGCGACGGCGTGCCGACGGGACTCGTCAACTAGTCGCCTGCGCCGCCGCCGCGCGCTAGGCTGATGCCTATGGACGCGCGCGCTCTGGTGGACGTGGCGATCGACGAGGACCCAAGGGCGCCCTGCCTGTGGGTTCCGTCGGAGTTGTGGCCGGAGTTCCTGGCGTCGGTCGCACGCCGGCCGAACGTGATCGGCGCGGTGATCTACCGCCACAAGACCATCCGCGACGGCGGCC
>JAFEDM010000436.1 GCA_018241625.1 Pseudomonadota bacterium
AACCTCACCATGTACACCTCGGCCGCCAACGCCCCGATCTATTCGGGCCCGGTCACCGATGGGAAGCTGGTGGTCGAGACGCCGGAGCAGGCCTATCGCGCTGGGCGGCAGAACAAGGTGGCCCTGATCACCGGCGCCAACAGCGCGGACCTGGGCTTCAACACCGCCAAGACCATGGACGACCTGCTGGCGCCCTTCGGGGCGAAAAAGGCCGAGGCGCTCGCCGCCTATGATCCGGCCGGGGCCGGCGCCGTCGGCCCTGCGCGCGCGAAGGTCGGCATGGACCAGGTTATGCTTGAGCCCGCCCGGTTCGCGGCAGGCATCTTCGCCGCCCAGGGCCTGCCGGCGTGGGAGTTCCGCTTCGACTATGTGGGCGAGGGGCTGAAGGCCCGGGCGCCGAACGGCGCCCCGCACGCCTCGGAGATCCCTTTCGTCTTCGACAAGTACGGCGAAATCTACATCGGCATCGTCTCGCCGACCCATTCGGGCTCGCCGACCGCGCTGGACAGCCAGGTCGCCAAGACCATGCATGCCTACTGGGTCAATTTCGCCAAGACCGGCGACCCGAACGGCGCGGGCCTGCCGGCCTGGCCGCGCTATTCGGCGGCGAAGGACGAGCTGATGATCTTCCAGCGTGACGGCACGGCCAAGGCCCAGCCCGATCCCTGGAAGGCCCGCATGGACCTGACTGCGGCGATCCAGCCCTGACGGGCGCGGCTCAGGTCAGGGTGTAGGCCGCCACCGGAACCGGCACGCCCTTCAGCTGGACCTCGCCGACCGCCTTGGCCCCGGCGGTGGCCGTGGCGCGGCGCAGGGTCTCGCTGGAGAACAGGATGCGGGTGCCGAACGTCTTGTTGGCCGCCTCCAGCCGCGCGGCGATCACCACCACCTCGCCATAGGCCGTGTAGTTGAAGCGGCGCTCGCCGCCGAAGTTGCCGACCAGACCGACGCCGGAATCCAGGCCCATGCGCGTGGCGCCGAACACCCCATGCTCGGCGATCATTTTCTCGCGGTAGACCTCGGCGAAGGCGTCGATCGCGCGAGCGCAGGCCAGCGCCCGGTCGGCGTGGTCGGGATAGGCCACCGGCGCGCCGAACATCACGATGACGCCGTCGCCGGTCATCTTGTCGATCATCGCGCCGTGGTTCCACAGGATCTCCAGGATCCCGTCGAGGTAGCCGTTGATCACGTGCTGGAAGGTGTCGAGCGGCAGGGTCGCCACCAGGTTGGAGAAGTTCTCCAGGTCGGAGATCATCACGGTGATCTCGCGAGCCTCGGCGCCGATCTTCACCGCCTCCTTGCCCTCGACGATGTTGTCGATCACCTGCGGCGCCAGATAGCGTTCGAGCGTCGAGGAATAGAAGGCGCGCTGGGTCTGCAGCTCGGCCGCGGCCAGGCGGCTCATGATGAAGAAGGCGATGGCGAAGCTCACCACCGGCGTGGTCATCGGCAGGGCGAAGGCGAAGGCGTAGAACACCAGGAAGGCGACCAGGGCCGACACCACCAGGCCGCTCAGCACGATGCCGATGGCGGCCCACCACCGCATGTCGCCTCGACCCAGCGCCGCGCCACCCAGGGCGGCGATGAAGACGATCAGGCCCACCACCAGCGGCGTCGGCGTGCGCACCCGATCGCCCGCCAGCATCTGGCTCAGCGCGTGCACGTGGATTTCCACGCCCGGCGTTCCCGCGTCATGACCGGGCAGATAGCGCAGGGGCGTGGCGTGCATGTCCTCCGGCAGGGAGTCGGCGTCGGCGTGGGCCGAGCGCGCCACGGCGCCGATGAAGACGATCTTGTCCTTGAAGTAGGAGTCCGGCAGCACTGCGGCGTAGGCGGCGGAATAGGAGGGGGCCACGGCGCCGGTGTTCTCGGCCGTCAGGCCGGGGTAGGGCGCGCGGTAGCGGATGGCGAAGGGCTTCGTGGGCGGAGATTTGCCGAGCGCGGCGACCACCTCGGCGGCCAGCGCCCGCATCCGGCTGGGTTTCGGGTCGTAGTCGCGGATGACGTTGTCGTAGTCCTGGTGCACCAGGGCCCGGGAGTCCGCGTAGTGGAGCTTGGGGTCCACGGGATAGTCGACGCCAGGCTTCCGCTGCGGATCGACGCCCACGATGATCGGCGCCTTGGTGTCGGCCACGCGCTTCTCGAAGTCCTCGAACTCTTCCTTCGAGCTCCAGGTGTCGAGCAGGTAGTCGACGGCGATCGCCTTGACGCCCTTCTTGTCCAGGGCCGCCAGCAGGTCGCCGAGCCAGGCCTTGTTGATCGGCGCCAGGCAATGGCAGGGCGAGGCGTCGCTCATCGCCGCGTCGGCCGCATCGTCCATCTTGACGATGACGAAGGCCTTCTGGGACGGGGGCGCGATCCGCGCGATGCGGAAGTCGTAGGTCAGGTTCTCGATGAAGCGGAACGGCGTGGTGATCGCGGTGCGGGCGTTCAGCGCCAGGGCGACGACGGTGGCGGCCAGGGCGACGCCCGCGAAGACCTGGAGGTCGCCCCAGAACCCGCGCGCTTGGCGCAGCGCCGAAAGGCGCCTGGCAAGCGCCGCGAACAGTCCGCTGGGTCGGTTCGCCATCGTCAGGTGAAACCGAAGGGACGGGTATAGGCGACGGCCGGCTCGAACTCGCCGGCGACGCAGACGTGGGTGGTGACGCGCCCCTCATCGGCCATCACCAGCACATAGCCGGGCGGTTCGGCGGTCAGGATTTCACGGCCGTCCGGGCGTTCCATGTCCACCGGCGTCAGGTTCAGGGTCACCTGAATAGAGCTCGCCGGGGCGGTCGCGATCAACTGGCCGCCCAGCATGCCCTGAAAGGCGCGGTGCACATGGCCACAGAGCACGCCGCGCAGGTTCTCGCGGCCGCGAAGGACCTCGGCGAGGAGGCCGATCCAGGGCGCGTCCGGCTCCGGGTCCATCCAGCGCACGCCGGAAAGGATAGGCGGGTGGTGCATGACGACGATGGTGGGCGTCGTACGGTCGGCGTCAAGCGTACGGTTAAGCCAGGCGGCGCGGACCTGGTCGAAGCCCGAGCGGTCGCGGCCCTCCTCCAGGGTGTCGCAGACCACCATGCGCAGGCCTTCAAAAACCACCGCGTACTGTACGAGACCGTTCTCATCGACCGGCGCGAAGGGGCCGCCGAAGGCTTCCAGGAAGGGGGCGCGGCGGTCGTGGTTGCCCACCGCGTAGTAGATCGGGATGTCGGTGTCCGCGAGGATCGCCTTCAGGGCTTCGTATTCGGCCGGCTCGCCATGATCGACCAGGTCGCCTGACGCGATGATCGCCACGGGCCGCGGCTTCAACTCGTGGATCGCGCGCAGCACCTGGCGCAGGCGCTGTTCGTTGCGCATCTGGTTCAGCGGATCCGCCGTCGTTGTGACGTGCAGGTCCGTGATCTGCGCGATGGTCAACACGGTCGCCTCCCCGGCCGTACGCGAAATCACGCGCTAGAATTAACTAGGTACGTGAGCTCAGCGCCGACGGATGACGAGGTTGCGGATTTCGGTCATGTCCTCCATGGCGAATTTCACGCCTTCGCGGCCCAGCCCGGAGTCCTTGACCCCGCCATAAGGCATGTTGTCGACGCGGTAGCTGGGCACGTCGCCGATCACCACGCCGCCGACGTCGAGCCTGTCCCAGGCGCTCAGCATGCGGAACAGGTCGCGGGTGAAGACGCCCGCCTGCAGGCCGAACTTGGAATCGTTGACCTCGTCCAGGGCCGCCTCGAAGTCGCTGAACTTCGACAGGATGGCCACCGGGCCGAAGGCTTCCTCGGCATAGAGCTTGGCGTCGCGACCGACGCCTTCGACCAGGGTCGCCTCCAGCATGGCGCCGTCGCGCTGGCCGCCGCACAGGATCTTCGCCCCGCTGGCGGCGGCGGCCTGGATCCAGTTGTCGAGGCGGGTGGCCTCCTTCACGTCAATCATCGGTCCAATGAAGGTCTTCTCGTCCTTGGGGTCGCCAGCGATCAGGGTCTTGGTCTTGGCGACCAGCCGGTCGCGCAGCTCGTCATAGACCTTCTCGTGGATGATGATCCGCTGGACCCCGATGCAGGACTGGCCGGACTGGTAGAAGGCGCCGAAGATGATCCGCTCGACCGCGTCGTCGAGGTCGGCGCCGGAGATGGTCTCGTCGACGATCACCGCGGCGTTGCCGCCCAGCTCCAGCACCACCTTCTTCTTGCCGGCGCGGGCCTTCAGGTCCCAGCCCACGTCGGGGGAGCCGGTGAAGGAGAGCAGCTTCAACCGGTCGTCGGTGGTGAAGAGGTCGGCGCCCTCGCGGTGCGCCGGCAGGATGGAGAAGGCGCCTTTCGGCAAGTTGGTCTCGGCCAGCACCTCGCCGATGATCAGCGCGCCGAGCGGCGTGCGGCTGGCGGGCTTCATCACGAAGGGGCAGCCGACGGCCAGCGCCGGGGCGATCTTGTGGGCCGCCAGGTTCAGCGGGAAGTTGAACGGCGAGACGAACGAGCAGGGCCCGATCGGCACCCGCTTCCACATGCCCTGGTAGCCCTTGGCGCGGGGCGAAATGTCCAGCGGTTGGACCTCGCCGGTCATCCGCACGCTTTCCTCCGCGGCGATGCGGAAGGTGTCGATCAGGCGGGTGACCTCGCCCTTGGAATCGCGGATCGGCTTGCCCGCCTCGATGCAGAGCGCATAGGCCAGCTCGTCGAACCGCTCGGTGAAGCGACTGACGCAGTGGTTCAACACCGCCTGGCGCTCATAGGCGGCCATCTTCGCCATGGGCTCGGCCGCCTCGACGGCGGCGGCGATGCCGGCGTCGATGGTGGCGGCGTCGGCCTGGGCGACCCGGGTCGCCTCCTTGCCGGTGTATTTGTCGGTGACGACCAGGTCCTGGTTGGGCGTCTTCGCCTCGTTGGCCAGGTAGAGCGGATACGAGGGTTTGAGGGCAGGGGCGGCCATGACGGGGACGGCGCTCGGTCTTCAGACCTTCGCGCTCAGCTCCTTGATCTGCTTGTTGAGGATCGGGTCGTTGTCCGAATAATCGACCGGGCAGTCGATCAGGTTCACCCCGGGCGTGTTCAGGCACTTCTCCAGGATCTTCGGCAGCTCGGCGGCCGAGCCCACGCGATAGCCGTTGGCCCCATAGCTCTCGGCGTACTTCACGAAGTCCGGATTGCCGTAGGTCAGCCCCCAGTCCTTGAAGCCCATGTTGGCCTGCTTCCAGCGGATCATGCCGTAGGAGCTGTCGTTGAGGATCAGGACGGTGATGTTTAGGCCGAGGCGGACCGCGGTCTCCATCTCCTGGCTGTTCATCATGAAGCCGCCGTCGCCGCAGATCGCCATGACCTTGCGGCCCGGATAGACCATCGCCGACGCCATGGCCGACGGCAGGCCGGCGCCCATGGTGGCGAGCGCGTTGTCCAGCAGGACCGTGTTGGGCATGCGCGCCGGATAGTTGCGCGCGAACCAGATCTTATAGACCCCGTTGTCGAGGCAGATGATGCCGTCGCCGGGCATGGCCTTGCGGATCTGCGAGACCAGGTGCTGCGGGTAGATCGGGAAGCGCTGGTCGTCGACCTGGGCGGCGGTGTGGGCCACCTCGGCGGCGCGCGCCTTTTCCATCTTGGAGAAGTCCCAGCCCGCCTGGGGCAGGATGTCTTCCTTCAGCTGCCAGATGGCGTTGCCGATGTCGCCGATCACCTCGTACTGCGGGAAGTAGACCGGATCGACCTCGGCCGAGCGGAAGTTGATGTGGATCACCTCCGTGCCGCCCTGTTGCATGAAGAAGGGCGGCTTCTCGATCACGTCGTGGCCGACGTTGATGATCAGGTCCGCGGCGCCGATGGCGCGATGCACGAAGTCGCCGGCCGACAGCGCCGCGCAGCCCATGAACTTCGGGTTGGTCTCGTCGACCACGCCCTTGCCCAGCTGGGTCGAGACGAACGGGATGCCGGTCTTCTCGATGAACTGGGTCAGCATCCGGCTGGTCATGGTGCGGTTGGCGCCGGCGCCGATCACCAGGATCGGCGACTTGGCCTTCTCGATCCGCCGGGCGGCGGCCTTGACGCACTTGTCGTCCGGGATCGGCCGGCGCGCGTTGCTGCGCTTGAAGGGCGTGGAGTCGGTCTGCTCGTGGGCGATGTCCTCCGGGAACTCCAGATGGACCGCGCCGGGCTTTTCCTCCTGGCCCAGGCGGAAGGCCTCGCGGATGCGGCTCGGGATGTTGTCGGCGCTGGCCAGCTGATGCGTGTACTTGGTCAGCGGCCCCATCATCGCCACCACGTCTAGGATCTGGAACCGGCCCTGCTTGGAGCTTTTGATAGGCTTCTGGCCGGTGACCATCATCATCGGCATGCCACCCAGCTGGGCGTAGGCCGCGGCGGTCACGAAGTTGGTGGCGCCCGGACCGAGGGTGGCGACGCAGACCCCGGCCTTGCCGGTGTGGCGGCCATAGGTGGCGGCCATGAAGCCCGCGCCCTGTTCGTGGCGGGTGAGGATCAGCTTGATCTTGGTGGAGCGCGACAGGCTGTCCAGGAAGTCCAGGTTCTCTTCGCCCGGAACCCCGAAGACGTACTCGACGCCTTCCTCTTCCAGACAAGCGACAAACAGGTCCGAAGCCTTGGTCATGTGCGTGCGCCCCTCACTGATCCCGCGATAGGCGTCCATTTGCAGGGCTTTGTGAAGAGGGATCGGCGTTCGGCGTAAAGAACCTTCGCCTTAGGGGCTTAAGCTCGCGCCAAATACGTTGTTATCTGTCGGACGGGGGTCGGCTGGGACGCGTGATGGGCGCACGCCAGCGGGCCGGGTTTTTGGGGAAACGCAATGGCCGTATCAGACCACGTCGATCTCGCGACCTTCATCGAGGGGGTGAACAAGCGCAATCCGGGCCAGCCGGAGTTCGTGCAGGCGGTGACCGAGGTCGCCGAGGACATCTTCGACTTCATCCAGGACAAGGAGGCCTATCACAAGGCCCAGATCCTGCGGCGCATCGCCGAGCCGGACCGGGTGATCTCGTTCCGCGTCTGCTGGGAAGACGACAACGGCAACATCCGCGTCCAGCGCGCCTGGCGGGTGCAGAACAACAACGCCATCGGCCCCTACAAGGGCGGCATCCGTTTCCACCCGACGGTGACCGAGAGCGTGCTGAAGTTTCTGGCCTTCGAGCAGACCTTCAAGAACGCATTGACCGGCCTGCCGATGGGCGGCGGCAAGGGCGGCTCGAACTTCAATCCGAAGGGCAAGTCCGACAACGAGGTCATGCGCTTTTGCCAGAGCCTGATGATCGAGCTCTATCGGCACATCGGCGCCGACGTCGACGTGCCGGCCGGCGACATCGGCGTGGGCGGGCGCGAGATCGGCTACATGTTCGGCCAGTACAAGCGCATCACCAACACCTTCGAGGGCGTGCTGACCGGCAAGGGCCTGGAGTACGGCGGCAGCCTGATCCGCACTGAGGCCACGGGCTACGGCGCGACCTACTTCCTACAGAACATGCTGAAGACCCAGGGCAAGGACATCGACGGCCACACGGTGGTGATCTCCGGTTCGGGCAACGTGGCCACCCACGCCGCCGAGAAGTGCCACCAGCTGGGCGGCAAGGTGCTGACGCTCTCGGACTCCGAGGGTTTCATCTACGACCCCGAGGGCATGACCCAGGCGAAGATCGACTGGGTGAAGGAGCTAAAGACCAAGCGCCGCGGCCGGATCAGCGAATACGCCAAGGAGTTCAAAGGCTCCGAATTCCACGCCGGCAAGACGCCCTGGGGCGTGAAGTGCGACCTGGCGCTGCCCTGCGCGACGCAGAACGAACTCCTGGGGCCCGACGCCGACGTCCTGCTGAAGAACGGCTGCATCGCGGTGTCGGAAGGCGCCAACATGCCGACCAACCTCGACGGGGTGCACAAGTTCAAGGCGGCCGGCATCCTCTATGCGCCGGGCAAGGCGGCCAACGCCGGCGGCGTGGCGGTCTCGGGCCTGGAGATGAGCCAGAACTCGGCCCGCATCTCCTGGAAGGAAGAGGAACTGCAACGCCTGCTGCAGGACATCATGAGTGGCATCCACGAGCGCTGCGCCGAATACGGCGGCCGCAAGGGGTCCAAGGTCATCGACTACGTCCGCGGCGCCAACATCGCCGGCTTCAAGAAGGTCGCCGACGCCATGCTAGCCTACGGGGTGGTCTAAAGGTCTGCAGAAAGGCGAGGGGACATCGGCTGGAATCGGCGTCCCCTCCCGACCCTAGGCGGACATCGGACGAGTGAGACGGCGTCCGCATTCAGGAGGGCCTCGATGGGCGGCGGACTTTCGCGGCGACGTTTTCTGGCAGCCTCGGCGCTGGCGCCCGCCGGCGCGGCCGTCGCCCAGGACATGCCCTCGGCGGGCCGCTTGAAGCAGTCGGTCTGCCGTTGGACGCTGCGGGGCGAGTTGCCGGACGTCTGCAGCCGGGTGAAGGCGCTGGGGTTCCAGGGCATCGACCTGCTGTATCCGGACGAGTGGGACGCGGCGCACGCCGCGGGGCTGACCTGTTCGATGGGCTACGCCAGCCGGCGCAAGAATTTCATCCCCGACGGCTTTAACGATCCCAGCCTGCATCCGGTGCTGATCGAGGAGCTGAACAGCGCCATTCCGAAGGCGGCGCAGGCGGGCGTGCCCAACCTGATCGCCATGTTCGGCAATCGGAAAGGCCGCAGCGACGCCGAGGGGATCGCCAACTGCGTGGCGGGTCTGTCGAAGGTGGCCCCGGTCGCCGAGCGGCATGGCGTGACCGTCTGCGTGGAGCTGCTGAACAGCAAGGTCGACCACAAGGACTACCAGGGCGACCACACCGCGTTCGGCGCGGAGGTGATGCGGGGCGTGAACTCGCCGCGCGTGAAGCTGCTCTACGACATCTACCACATGCAGATCATGGAAGGTGACGTCATCCGCACCGTCCGCGATCACCAGCAGTGGATCGGCCACTTCCACACCGGCGGCGTGCCTGGGCGGCACGAGATCGACGCGACGCAGGAGCTGAACTACCCCGCCATCGCGCACGCCATCGCCGACCTGGGTTTCCCGGGCTTCGTGGCCCACGAGTTCATGGCTCGCGGCGAGCCTTACGCCGCGCTCGACGCCGCGCGGCGCACCTGCCTCGTCTGACGGCTTAAGGCGCCTGTGGGCCCAGGGTCGGCAGGCCGCGGGGCTTCTGACCGGCGGGCAGGCCGAGCGCGGTGAACAGGCGGTCCTGGCCGGTGCGCGGCGATTGACCGGGCTGGTGATAGCTGTGGCATTCGCTGCACTGGGCGCCGGCGAAGGCGGGCGTGTCGTGCTCGGTCTTGCCGTGGCACTTCTTGCAGGTGTCGATGCCCTGGATCAGGACGTCCTGGGTGCGGTCCGACGCATCGGCCTTGTGGCAGTCGGCGCAGGCCGCCGCGCCCGCGCCGACGCCGGCGTGGGCCGAAACCCCGTGATTGAAGTCGCCCCAGGGCAGGACCCGGTTGACCAGGAACACCGGCGAGATCTGCGCGCCCAGCGGGCCGGAACCGTTGCGGATGGTGTGGCAGTCGACGCAGAGGCCCCCCGGCGCCATGGCCCGGCGCAGCACGGCCGGATCGACCTTCGGCCCCGCGCCCTCTGTCGGCCCGCCCGCCAGGACGCCGGGCACGGCGCGCAGGTCGTGGTGCTTGAGGCTCTGCAGGCCGCCCGGGCCGCCGGCGAAGGCTAGGGAATGGCAGGCGCCGCAGTCGCGCTCCATCTGGATCGGCTTGAAGCCGCCGCCGTCCGGCCGGTGGCAGGACTGGCAGGTGAGCGCCGCGCCGTAACCGCGGCCCGCGCCCAGCACGATCGCCTGACGCGCCGCGCCGCCCAGCGGGTTCATGTGGATACGGTGCGAGAACGTCAGCCCATTCTGCTCGACCGAGCGGCTGGTCAGCGAGACCCGCTGGAGGACCGGCTGGGCGCCGTTGAAGCCCTGGGTGACCAACGGGCGGAAATCGGGGTGGCGGTTCCAGTCGGGCGTGTCGACCAGCTTGGTGTCGGACAGCCGCATCTTCAGCTTCGAATGGCAGGCGGCGCAGTCGTTGACGACCACCAGGGCCGGCTTGCCGGGCCGCAGGATGTCGGCGGTCTTGGGCGCCACCGGATCGGGCGGCGCGGTGGTGTGCTCGCGGTGGCAGCTGGCGCAGCGGTCGCGCGGATGGTCCACCACCGTTTCGAACACCGCGGCGATCTTGCCGTGGAGCGTCGGCGGCGGCGGCATCGCCTGCACCAGCCGGCCGTGCGCGGCGTGATCGGAGATCAACAGCGGCAGGAACGGGCTGCCCTTCGCCTCGACGCGGGCGTCGATCCTCGCCGTGTCGCCGCCCTGCTGGTGACAGGACAGGCAGGCGGTGTCGCGCACCGCCTTGAAGGCGTGGGTGTGGCAGGCCTGGCAATCCTTCTCGAGGAAGGCGTGGGCCTTGGAAAGCGGGCCGGTGGACCACTGCTGGTCCGGATGGATGCGGGCCTGGTCCAGGATGCCCCGGCCGGCCAGGGGCACGATCAGGCACAGGAGGAAGATCGCCACGCCCAGGGTCCAGGCCATCCGCCGCCGGCCGAACATGGTGGCCTTGAGCGAGAACATGCCGGGCGTCGGATGGTGCTCCTCGCCCTCCTTGCGGACGACGGTGACGGCGATGTCGCCCTCGGGCCCACGGGCGATCACCAGCACATAGTCGCCGATAGCGATCGTGTGGCTGCCAGTGATGTCGAGCTCGATCCGCGTGGTGGGTTTGCCGTCCACCAGGAAGGGATCGTTCCCGTAGGCCTCGACCAGGATGCGGTCCTCGCCCACCACCTTCAGGACGGCGTGCTCCAGGTCGACCGCGAGGTCGTCCAGGCAGATGTCGCACTGGGTCGCGCGGCCGATCACCGCCTCGCCCCAGTCGATCGTACGCGTGCGGACGATCTCGCCGCCGCCGGCCTGGCGCGTGATCAGGCGAAGGGTGATCGTCTGGGTCATGTCACCAGTAGAGGAAGACGCTGACGATGTGCACGGTCAGCGCCGCCAACAGGGCGAAGGTGGCGGGAATGTGCACGAACAGCCAGGCTTCCAGAAGGGCGGTGATGTGCATCTGGCGGCGCGCCCGGGCCAAGACCTCGGCCTTGCGCTCCATCAGTTCCTCGATCCTGTTGAGGACGACGGCGTCCTCCTGCGGCGCGACCATCTTGGCCGAGGTCACCCGGTCCAGGGCCTCGAGGTTGGCGCAGTCGTCATAGCGCTCGAGCAGGCGCCGCCAGAAGCCGCCGCCGATGTCGGTGTGCTCCAGCGACAGGCGCACGATGGCCGCCAGGTCGCGGGGCAGCGGCTGGGCGGCCTCGTGGATCTGTTCGTCGAGGGACTCGATCTGCGCGAGCATCTGCTTGCGGGTGGTCTCGCCGCGGTTGTCGCTGAGCGCGTTGGGCAGGGTGGCGTAGGCCCAGACCCCGACCGCGCCGGAGGCGATCACCAGCAGCATCAGCCCATAGGCCAGGGTGTGCACGTTCCAGCCGAAGTGGAAGCCGGTGTGCAAGGTGGCGATGACGATCAGCGACAGGCCCAGGTAGACGTGGGCCGAGACCCAGGCCTTCAACGAATAGTGGCCCGAGGTGATCACCCGCTTGCGGATGCCCAGCGCCGCCAGCCAGACGATCAGCAGGGCGCCGATCGTTCCCAGGACATAGCCCATGGCCGTGCCGCCGCTCGGGCCCGGCCGCACGTGGGGCGCGTCGATGAGGTAGGCCGAGACGATGGCGATACAGGTCACCGTCGACAGCTTCGCCCACAGGAAGCCGCGATGACGCCAGAAGCTCTCGTGCGTCGAGGTCCTGCGCCTCTGGGTTTGCGTTCCGGCCCCCGCCAAGCGTCGCCCCTATCGTTCCAAAAGCGCCACGGAGAGGAACTCTTCCGGAGAGACCCGGATCGCCGCGCCCGTCGGGCAGGCGCGCACGCAGGCGGGCCCCCCGGGCTTGCCGATGCACATGTCGCACTTGATGGCGACCTTGCCCTTCTCGACCTTCGGCTTGGGCTGCTTCTCGCGCCAGGCCTTGTCGGGCTCGCCGGGCCCCGGGCCCCGGCCGAACAGCATCCAGCTCCACAGCGGCGGCTTCTCCGGCGGCGGCTTGTCCATCTGGATGACGTTGTAGGGGCAGTTGCGCTGGCAATTGCCGCAGCCGATGCAGGCGTCGGAGATGAACACCTCGCCGTCCGGCCCGCGCTGGATCGCGTTCGGCGGGCAGTCGGTCATGCAGTAGGGGTGCTCGCAGTGCCGGCACGAGGTCGGCACGTGGATCATGGCGTAGGTCTTGCCGGCCTCGCGGTTCAGCCGTGACAGGCCGTCGTGGCTGTCGGCGCAGGCGCGCTCGCAGTTGTCGCAGCCGACGCACAGGCTCTCGTCGATCAGCAGCACGTCGGTGGCTTCGCCGATGCCCTGGTCGATCAGGAACTTCGCGACCGAGGAATACATGTCCACCACGCCGCCGAAGCTGTCCTTCTGGTCCTCGACGAAGGCGTTGACCTTGCGGCGGTTGGCCATCTCGTCGCGCATCCGCGACAGCAGTTCGGGCTTCTTCTCCAGCACGCGGCGGAAGGGTTCGGCCGGCAGTTTCACCACCTGGGAACGGATGGCGGCCTTCACCGTGGCGGTGCGCCGCCCGCCGTCCAGTAGGGCCATCTCTCCCGAGTAGGAGCCGGCCGGCACATAGGACAGGAAGACGTTCTTCCCGCCGACCTGCTTCTCCACGATCATCGAGCCGGAGCGGATGATGAAGAGGTCGTTGCCGTCGTCGCCCTCGGTCATGATCGGCTGACCGGCGCGGACCTCCATCGTCTCGGCCAGCGGCAGGACCTCGGTGAGGTCGCTCGGCGTCAGGCCGGATTTGAAGATCTGCAGGATCTGCCGCTCGGTGGTGATGCGGTTCACCGTCTCGCGGGCTTCCTGCACCTGGGCCATCAGCTTCAGCGCCGCCGTCCGCGGGATTTCGATGACGATGCAGTTGTCGCCCGCGCGGATGGTGGCGCCGCGCCGTCGCCCGGAGATCAGGCCCACCTCGCCGAAGATCGAGCCCTGCTGGATCGGCACGGTGATCGTGGGGTTCTTCGGATCCACCTCCACCAGCACCGTGCCCTGGGCGATGCCGAACAGCGACGATCCGACCTCGTTGCGCAGGAAGATCGGCTCGCCGGCGCGGAACGCGCGGACCTCGGAATCGAGCAGGAACTCGCGCATCTGCAGCGGCGACAGGCCGTGAAGGATCTCCACCCGGCTGCGCAGGAATTCCAGCCATTGGCTGACCGAGAGATTGCCGGGCAGGCCGGCCAGCTTGGCTTCCAGGATCGGTTCGTCGGCCGGTTTCAGGTCGGTGGCGCCGCAGATGAACTCCACGACGTCGTGGCCCTGGTTCATGCAGTGCTTGATCAGCGGATAGCCGGCCAGCGCGCCGATCACATAGATGCCGGG
>JAFEDM010000437.1 GCA_018241625.1 Pseudomonadota bacterium
TTCACCGCTCGCCCGGCGGATCGCCGAGCAGAAGGGGCTGGACCTGTCCGCCGTGAAGGGCTCCGGCCCGCACGGCCGGATCGTGAAGGCCGACGTGGACGCCGCGCAGCCCGGTCAGGCCAAGGCGGCCCCGGCTGCGACGCCGGCGGGCCAACCAGCGCCCGCCGCCGCCCCACGCCAGCCGCAATCGCTGGAGCACTACGGCATCCCGGCCGGCAGCTACGACCTCATCCCGCTGGACGGCATGCGCAAGACCGTGGCGCGGCGGATGACCGACAGCTTCCGCGACGTGCCGCACTTCCCGCTGAACCTCGACATCGAGATCGACGCCCTGCTGACGGCCCGGGCCAAGATCAACGCCATGCTGGAGACGTCCGGCGGCGGGAAGGTCAGCGTCAACGACCTGGTGATCAAGGCCAGCGCGGTGGCCCTGAAGCAGGTGCCGGAGGCCAACGCTTCCTACACGCCGGACGGCATCGCCATGCATCACCACGCCGACATCTCCATGGCGGTGGCCGTGCCGGGCGGGCTGATCACCCCGATCATCTTCAAGGCCGAGACCAAGGGCCTGGCCCAGATCGCCGCCGAGGCCAAGGACCTGGCCGAGCGGGCGCGGACCAAGAAGCTGAAGCCCGAGGAATTCCAGGGCGGCACCTTCTCGGTCTCCAACCTGGGCATGTTCGGCATCAGGTCCTTCGCCTCGATCATCAATGAGCCGCAGGGCGCGATCCTGTCGGTGGGCGCGGGCGAGAAGCGGGCCGTGGTGAAGGGCGATCAGCTGGCCATCGCCACGGTGATGAGCGTCACGCTCACCTGCGACCATCGCGTGGTCGACGGCGCGACCGGGGCCCGCTTCCTGGCGGCGCTCAAGCCGCTGCTGGAAGACCCCATCAACATGATCGTCTGAGGGCGCCCCGCGCCACGGCCAGGAAGGACTTCTCATGCTGCATATGAACCTGATCGATGGCCAGCCGCGAGCCGGCGGCGAAGAGATCGCCAACATCAATCCCTCCGACACGTCCGACACTCTCGGCCTCTATGCGTTCGCTGCGGCGGCCGACGCGGAGGCGGCCGTCCAGGCGGCGCGGGCGGCGCAGCCGGGCTGGTGGGACGCCGGGCCCCAGGCCCGCGCCAATGTCCTCGACGCCGTCGGCTCCGCCCTGATCGCCCGCAAGGACGAGATCGGCCGGATGCTTTCGCGTGAGGAAGGCAAGACGCTTGCCGAGGGGATCGGCGAGACCTTGCGCGCGGGCCAGATCTTCAAGTTCTTCGCGGGCGAGGCTGTGCGGATGTCGGGCGACCACCTGCGCTCGCTGCGGCCCGGCATCGACGTGGACGTCGGTCGCGAGCCGGTCGGGGTGGTGGCGTTGATCACGCCCTGGAATTTTCCGATCTCGATCCCGGCCTGGAAGACAGCGCCGGCCCTGGCCTTCGGCAACGCCGTGATCCTCAAGCCCGCCGAGTTGACGCCGGCCTGCGCGCACCTGCTGGGCGAGCTGATCACCGCCGCCGGCGCGCCGCCCGGGATCTTCAATCTACTGATGGGGCGCGGCGATCTGCTGGGGCCGGCATTGCTCGACCATCCCGGCGTCGATGCGGTCTCCTTCACCGGCTCGGTCGCCACCGGCCGAAGCGTCGCGCAGTCGGCCGCGCGCAGCCTGAAGCGCCTGCAGCTCGAAATGGGCGGCAAGAACCCGTGTGTCGTGATGGACGACGCCGACCTCGACCTCGCCGTCGAGGCCACCGCCAACGGCGCCTTCGTCTCCACGGGCCAGCGCTGCACGGCTTCGTCCCGCATCATCGTGCAGCGGGGCATCTACGAGCAGTTCACAGAGCGGCTCATCGCACGGATGCAGAAGTATCGTGTCGGCAACGCCCTGGCGGAGGAGACCCAGATCGGACCTGTGGTGTCGGATCGCCAACTCCAGTCGAACCTGTCCTACGTGGAGCTGGCGAAGAAGGAAGGCTGCGAGGTCATCGGCGGCGATCGCCTCTCGCGCGACACCGACGGCTTCTACCAGGGTCCGGCGGTGTTCCTCGGCGCTACGAACAGGATGAGGGTGTCCCGCGAAGAGATCTTCGGGCCCTGCGCCGCCATCCTGCAGGTCGACGACCTGGACGAAGCCATCGCCATGGCCAACGACACGGAATTCGGACTGGCGTCGTCCATCATGACCTCCAGCCTACGCTCGGCCCAGGAGTTCAAGCGGCGCTCGCAGGTCGGCATGGTCAATGTGAACCTGCCGTCTGCGGGGGTCGACTATCATGTTCCCTTCGGCGGCCGGAAGGCCTCGTCCTACGGCCCACGCGAGCAGGGCCGGACAGCCGTCGACTTCTACACTCTCTGGAAGACCGCCTACACCTTCGCGGGATAGGCGCGTATCGCGAACACGCCTCCCGCAGCTAGACGCCAGGGAAGCAGATAGGGTTGTTGGTACAGATTGCCTTCAAGGGTCCAAACTTGAGGGGGGACTCGAGTCCTACCGGGCCCACCAGCGAGGCTTCTGTGAGCGCCTGATCATTGCGGCGCGGGCGACGGGCGAGGGCGCCCAAAAATCCGGCTGCGGCTGGTCAGAAACCTGGCGGGGGCCGGGCGTTTCCCGCTGTGAGGCCACTAAGGACGGCGCTGCCGCCGCGACGATCCCGTAGGCCGAAGGGATGCGAGTGCTTGTGGTGGACCCCGATCCGGCCCGCGCCGCCCTGGTGACGGAAGGGCTGACCGGGATCGTGCCGTTGGAGGTGGTCCAGTCGACGGTGTTCGACCCCGTCCAGGCCATGCGCTTCGAGCCCGACGTCATCGTCGTCGCCTCCGACAGCCCCGACCGCGACACCATCGAAAGCTTGCGCGAGACGACCGCGGCCAATCCGCGGCCGGTGGTGATGTTCGTCGACCGCTCCGAGCCCGGGCTGGCGGAGGCGGCGGTGCGGGCCGGCGTCTCGGCCTATGTGGTCGACGGGCTCGCGAAGGCCCGGGTCCGCTCGGTGCTGGAGGTGGCGATGAGCCGCTTCCAGCTGATGAGCCAGCTGCGTCAGGATCTGGAGAAGGCCAAGGCCGACCTGGCGTCGCGCAAGACCGTGGAGCGGGCGAAGGCGCTGCTGATGAAGGAACGAGGCCTGGACGAGGAGGCGGCCTACAGGCTGCTGCGCAAGCTCTCCATGGACGCCGGGCGGCCGCTGGGCGCCGTGGCCGCCGACCTGCTGACATTCGCTGGCGTTCTGAAGGGAGACGGCGATGGCCGCTGACCGGCTTCGCTTCGGCTTCATCGCCCTGGCCGACGCGGCCCCGCTGATCGTGGCGGTGGCGCGGGGCTTCTTCGACGCCGAGGGGCTGCAGGTCGAACTGGTGCGCGAGGTGTCTTGGGCGACGGTCCGCGACAAGCTGGGCGTCGGCGCCCTGGATGGGGCGCACATGCTGGCGCCCATGGCCTTGGCGACGACGGCGAGCGGCGAGGTTTCGCCCCTCGTCGCGCCGCTGGCGCTGAACCTGAACGGCCCGGCGGTGACGCTTTCGTCCCGCCTGGCGCGCAGCGTCGGCGCGGGTCCGGGCGCGGAGGGCCTGGCGCGGCTGCTGGCGCGCCGCCGGCAGGAAGGCTCGAGCCCGATCACCCTGGCCGTGGTCCATCCCTATTCGACGCACAACTATCTGCTGCGCGACTGGCTGGCCCGGGCCGGGATCGACCCGGACGCCGATGTGCGGCTGACCGTGGTCGCCCCGTCGCGGATGACGGAGCTGCTGACCGAGGGCGTGGTCGAGGGGGTCTGCGTCACCGAGCCCTGGGGCGCGGCCGCGGTGGCGGCCGGTGCGGGCGTGACGGCAGTGCGCGCCTCGCAGCTGTGGCCGCGGACCCCGGACAAGGTCTTCGCGGTCCAGGCCGCCCGGGCGGAGGCGGACCCCGCGCGCCTGCAGGCGGTGCTGCGCGCCCTGCTGCGCGCCGCCGCCTGGGCCGAAGCTGCTGAAAACGCCGGCGACCTCGCCGTCCTGCTGGCGGACCCGGCCTACGTCGGAGCCTCCGGCGAGGTGATCCAGGCTTCGCTGACCGATCTGGTCTTCCACCGCGACGGCGCCAACGCGCCTCAACCGGCGCATGCCGAATGGCTGCTCCGACAGATGGCGCGATGGGGTCACCTTAGCCCGGCCGCCGACATTCCGACGCTGGCGCGGCGCGTCTATCGGCCGGACCTGCATGCCAAGGCCGCCGCGGCGCTCGGCCTGCCGCCGGCCGAGCCGCTTGCGCATTTCGGCGAGGATTGATCCCGAGCCGCCCAGAAACCGGGCGCCGCGTCGGGGCGTCGCGCTCATTTTTTGCGCTGCAACATGGTCCGCCGGGGTTTGCGGCCTTGAGCGCGTGACGGGCGGCCGATCGAGGGATCAGTCTCTGTTCAGGCCCAGGGCAACGGCGTCCGCGGCTTCCACAGATCGGCTCGACGACGAGCCCGTCTAACCCGGCGACGCCGCCACTCCCATCACAGCCAGGGCCTCCCCATGGTCGACAAGAGCTTCCTGAGGTCGGGGCATACCCCGACCCTGTTCTCCGCCTTCCTCTACTTCGACCTCAGTTTCATGGTCTGGGTGCTGCTGGGCCCGCTGGGTGTGGCAATCGCCAAGACCTTCCACCTGGACCCGGCGCAGAAGGGGCTGATGGTCGCCATCCCCGTGCTTTCGGGCGCCGTGTTGCGCCTGGTCGCCGGCGTGGCCGTCGATCACTTCGGGCCGAAGAAAACCGGGCTCGTGGGGCAGCTCATCGTCCTTGCGGGCCTGCTGACGGCCTGGCGGCTGGGCGTGCACAGCTACAGCCAGGTCCTGGCGCTGGGCGTCCTTCTGGGGGTCGCCGGAGCCTCGTTCGCCGTGGCCCTGCCGCTCGCCTCGCGCTGGTATCCGCCGGAGTATCAGGGCCTGGCGCTGGGCATCGCCGGCGCCGGCAATTCTGGCACCGCGCTGGCGGCCCTCTTCGCCCCCGGCCTCGCCCAGGCCTTCGGCTGGACCAACGTCATCGGCCTGGCGGCCCTGCCGCTGGCTGTGGCCTTCCTGGTCTTCCTGGTGTTCGCCAAGGACGCGCCGAACCGGCCGGCGCCGAAGCGCCTCGCGGAATATCTCGATGTCCTGAAGGTTCGCGACGCCTGGTGGCTGATGGGCCTCTACGGCGTGACCTTCGGTGGCTTCGTCGGCCTGTCCTCGTCGCTGACCATCTACTTCAACAGCGAATACGCCCTGCCGGCGGTGACGGCCGGCTTCTTCACCTCGGCCTGCGTCTTTGCGGGGTCCTTCATCCGGCCCGTCGGCGGCGCCCTGGCCGACCGGCTGGGCGGCGTGCGGACGCTGACGGTCGTCTACGGCCTGGCGGCGCTGGGCCTGGCGGCGGTGAGCTTCCACCCGGCCAGCGCCTGGGCGGCGCTGGCGCTGATGATGTTTTCGATGATGGCGCTGGGCGCCGGAAACGGGGCGGTGTTCCAGCTCGCGCCGCAACGGTTCGCCAAGGAGATCGGCGTGGTCACCGGCCTGGTCGGCATGACCGGCGGCGCCGGCGGCTTCTACCTGGCCTCCAGCCTGGGCTGGGCCAAGCAGGTCACCGGCTCCTACCAGGCGGGCCTGCTGGTGTTCGCGGGCCTGGCGGTGGCGGCCCTGCTCGGGCTCACCGGCGTCAAGGCGCGCTGGCGCAGGACCTGGCCGGAACTGGCCGGGGCGGCCGCGGGAGGGCTGCGGCTGTGAGCGCGCGTGGGCGGGAACGGCTGGTCGTCGTCGGCAACGGCATGGCCGGCTGCCGGGCGGTGCAGGAGGTGCTGAAGCGCGATCCGCACCGCTACCAGATCACCATCTTCGGGGCCGAACCCCGGGTGAACTACGATCGCATCATGCTGTCGCCGGTGCTGGCGGGCGAGAAGGCCTTCGCCGACATCGTGATCAACGACGAGGCCTGGTACGCCGACAACGGCATCACCCTCCACGCGGGCGTCGCCGTCGAGACCATCGACCGGGCGGCCAAGGTGGTGCGCGGGGCCGGCGGAATCGAGGCGGCTTACGACCGGCTGATCCTGGCGGTGGGCTCCGACCCGATCCGCCTGCCGCTGCCGGGCGCGGACCTGAAGGGCGTCGTCACTTTCCGCGACCTCGACGACGTGGAGGCCATGGTCGCCGCGGCGACGCCGGGGGCGAAGGCGGTGGTGATCGGCGGCGGCTTGCTGGGGATCGAGGCGGCCTACGGCCTCTCCAAGCGCGGCATGGGCGCGACGGTGGTCCACCTGATGGACGTGCTGATGGAGCGCCAGCTCGACGCTTCGGCGGGCTTCCTGCTCACCGAGGCGCTGGCGGCCAAGGGCGTCGAGACCGTGCTGGAAGCCCAGTCCGAAGAGATCCTCGGCGCGGATGGTCGTGTCGCGGGCCTGCGGCTCCAGGACGGCCGGGTGCTTGCCTGCGATCTCCTGGTGATGGCGGTGGGCATCCGGCCGAGCACGGGCCTGGCGAAGGCGGCCGGCCTGAAGGTCGGCCGCGGGGTCATGGTGGACGACGTGTTGCGCACCTCCGATCCCGCCATCTTCGCCATCGGCGAATGCGTCGAGCATCGCGGCCAGTGCTACGGCCTGGTGGCGCCGATCTGGGAGATGTGCCGGACGCTCGGCGAAGCCCTGACGGATGGCGACGCCGCCTACGAGGGCTCGGCGCTGTCGACCCGGCTGAAGGTCTCCGGCGTCGACGTCTTCTCGGCCGGCAAGCACCAGGGCGGCGAGGGCTGCGAGGACATCGTGTTCCGCGACGCCGGGCGCGGGGTCTACAAGCGCATCGTGCTGGAGGCCGGGCGGGTGGCCGGCGCGGTGCTGTTCGGCGACGCCGCCGACGGGGCCTGGTACTTCGACCTGATGCGCTCCGGCGCGCCGGTGGGCGACTTCCGCGAAACCCTGGTGTTCGGCCAGGCGGCGACGGAGGGCCTTCGAGGGCTGGACCCTAGCGCCGCCGTTGCCGCCATGGCCGATACGGCCGAGGTCTGCGGCTGCAACGGCGTCTGCAAGGGCGAGATCGACCGGGCTATCGCAGACCAGACCCTGACCACGCTGGAGGGCTTGCGCGCGGTGACCAAGGCCTCGGCCTCCTGCGGCGCCTGCACGCCCCTGGTGGAGAAGATCCTGAAGCTGTCGCTGGGCGATGGCTATCAGGCGCAGACCGGACCGAAGCCGGTGTGCGGCTGCACCCACCGCGGCCACGACGAGGTGCGCCGGCGGATCGTGGACGAGGCGCTGAAGTCCATGCCGGCGGTGATGCAGGCCCTGGAATGGACCACGCCGGACGGCTGCGCGTCGTGCCGCCCGGCGTTGAACTACTATCTGCTCTGCGCCTGGCCCGGAGACTATCGCGACGACCGCCAGAGCCGGTTCATCAACGAGCGCGTCCACGCCAACATCCAGAAGGACGGGACCTATTCCGTCGTGCCGCGGATGTGGGGCGGCGTGACCAGCGCCGCCGAGCTGCGCGCCATCGCCGACGTGGTCGAGAAATTCGAGATCCCGACCGTCAAGGTCACCGGCGGCCAGCGCATCGACCTCCTGGGCGTGAAGAAGGACGACCTGCCGGCCGTCTGGGCCGACCTCAACGCCGCCGGCATGGTCAGCGGCCACGCCTACGGCAAGGCGCTGCGCACGGTGAAGACCTGCGTCGGCTCCGACTGGTGCCGGTTCGGGACCCAGGACTCCACCGGCCTGGGCGTGCGGCTGGAGAAGTTCATGTGGGGCTCGTGGACGCCGGCGAAGGTGAAGCTCGGCGTCTCCGGCTGCCCGCGCAACTGCGCCGAAGCGACCTGCAAAGACATTGGGGTGATCTGCGTCGACAGCGGCTACGAGATCCACGTCGGCGGCGCCGCGGGCCTGCACATCAAGGGGACCGAGGTGTTGACCAAGGTCGCCAGCGAGGACGAAGCCGTCTGGGCGATCTGCGCCACGGCCCAGCTCTACCGGGAGAACGCCTGGTACCTGGAACGGATCTACAAGTGGATGGACCGCGTGGGCCTGGCCTGGATCAAGGCCCAGGTCGAGGACCCGGACCAGCGGCGCGCGCTCTACGACCGCTTCGCCTATTCGCAGCGGTTCTTCCGCATCGACCCCTGGGCCGAGCGGGTGGCCGGCCGCGACGCCCATGAATTCAACCCGCTCAGCCGCCGCCTGGAGCTTGCGTCCGCATGAACGCCCTGGTCCTGGACCCCCTGCAGTGGACCGATGTCGGCGCGGTCACCGACGTGCCCTTGCGCGGCGCGCGGCGGGTGCCGACCCGCAGCGGCGACGTGGCCATCTTCCGCACCGGCGACGGCCGGGTCTTCGCGCTGAAGGACGCCTGTCCGCACAAGGGCGGGCCGCTCAGCCAGGGCATCGTCCACGGCCATGCGGTGGCCTGTCCGCTGCACAACTGGTCCATCGCGCTCGCCACCGGCGAGCCCATGGGCGCCGACGCCGGCAAGGGCTGCGCGCCGGTGATACCCCTGCGGGTGGAGGATGGCCGCCTGCTGCTGGGGCTGGCGTGAGCGGATGATCCGACCTCCGTCATCCCGGCCGCAGCGAAGCGGAGAGCCGGGACCCAGCCGCCCAAAAGTCGACGCGCAAGGGTATGCGGCGGGGAGGTCTGAGCTGCTGGGTCCCGGATCGGCCTGCGGCGGTCCGGGATGACGGGGATGGTGCGGACCGCTTGTCCCTATTGCGGGGTTGGTTGCGGGGTCGTGGGCGTCGCCGAGGGACGCGCATTGACCGTCACCGGGGACGCTACCCATCCCGCCAACCATGGGCGGCTATGCTCCAAGGGCGCGGCGCTGGGGTCCACCGTGGGGCTGGAAGGCCGGCTGCTGCACCCGGTGATCGGGACCCGCACGGTGACCTGGAGCGAGGCGACGGCGCTGGTCGCGCGCCGCTTCTCCGAGGCCATCGCCAGACACGGCCCGGATTCGGTGGCCTTCTACGTCTCCGGTCAGCTGCTCACCGAGGACTACTACGCCGCCAACAAGCTGATGAAGGGCTTCATCGGCTCGGGGAACATCGACACCAATTCGCGGCTCTGCATGGCCTCGGCGGTGGTGGCCCACAAGCTGGCCTTCGGAGCCGACCTGGTGCCGGGCTGCTATGAGGACCTCGACCTCGCCGACCTGGTGGTGCTCAGCGGCCATAACGCCGCCTGGACCCATCCCGTGCTGTTCCGGCGGATGGAGGCGGCGCGCGCGCGAGGCCAGCGGCACGTCGTCATCGACCCGCGCCGCACCGACACCGCCGAGGGCTGCGACCTGCACCTGGCGATCGCGCCCCAGACCGACGTGCGGCTGTGGAACGGCCTGCTGGCCGAGCTGATCCGGCGCGGCGCGGTGGACCGCGGCTATGTCGCCGCGCACGTTTCCGGCTTCGCCGAGGTCGAGGCGGAGCTCGCCCGCGCCGACCAGTCCGCCCACGCGGTGGCGCGCGATTGTGGTGTCGTCGAGACGGACCTCGAACGCTTCTACGACCTGTTCGTCGAGACGCCGCGCACCGTCAGTCTGTTCTCCATGGGCGCGAACCAGTCGGCCCAGGGCGTGGCCAAGGGCTCGGCGATCCTCAACGCCCACCTGGCCACCGGCCGCATCGGCAAGCCGGGCGCCTGTCCGTTCTCGATCACCGGCCAGCCCAACGCCATGGGCGGGCGCGAGACCGGCGGCATGGCGACCACGCTGGCCGCCCACATGGACTTCGACGACGCCAGCCGCGCCCAGCTGGCGCGGTTCTGGGGCGCCCATCGCACCGCCGCCCAGCCGGGATTGAAGGCGGTCGATCTGTTCGAGGCGGTGGGCGAGGGGAAGATCAAGGCGCTGTGGATCATGGCCACCAACCCGGCGGTCAGCCTGCCGGACGCAGGCCGGGTGAGGGCGGCGCTGGCGGCCTGTCCGTTCGTGGTCGTCTCCGACGTCATGGCCGAGACCGACACGGCGGCCTTCGCCCATGTGAAGCTGCCGGCCCTGGCCTGGGGCGAGAAGGACGGCACGGTCACCAATTCCGAGCGCCGGATCAGCCGGCAGCGGCGGCTCTTCGCGCCGCCCGGCGAGGCGCGGCCCGACTGGAGGATCGTCGCCGAGGTGGCGACGGCGATGGGGTTCGGCGACGCCTTCGGCTGGCGATCGCCCGCCCAGGTGTTCCGCGAGTGGGCTCGGCTGACGGCCTATGAAAATCCCGACCGGGTCCTGAACCTCGGCCCGCTGAGCGGCATCGGCCAGGACGCCTATGACGCCCTGGAGCCGGTCCAGTGGCCGGTGAGGGCCGATGGGTCCGGCACGCCACGCCTGTTCGCTGACGGCCGTTTCCAGACACCCGACGGCCGGGCGCGCATGGTCCCGGTCGCCGCCCAAGGGCCGGCCGAAGCGACCGATCCGGCCTTTCCGCTTTCGCTCAACACGGGCCGGATTCGCGACCACTGGCATACGCTGACCCGCACCGGCCTGGCGCCGGAGCTCTGCCGCCATGCGCCGGAGCCCTATGTGGAGATCCATCCCGCCGACGCCGGGCCGCTGGGGATCGTCGAGGGCCGGCTGACGCGGGTGCAGACCGCGCGGGGCGAGGCGGTGGCTGTGGCGAGGCTCAGCGACCGTCAGCGTCCAGGCGCGATCTTCATGCCCATGCATTGGACCGAGGCCTTCGCCCCGGCGGGCCGGGCCAACACCCTCGTCGCGCCGCGTCGCGACCCGCGCTCGGGACAGCCGGAGTTCAAGCACACGCCGGCGCGGGTGCGGCCCTATCGCGAGACCTGGCGCGGGTTCTTCCTCGCGCGGGAAGGCTGGCGAGCGCCGAAGGGGCTGGACCTCGTCTGGCGGCGCATTCCACAGCCCGCCTGCCAGCTGCATGAGTTCGCCGGGCGCGGCGACGCGGCGGAGCGCGAGGCCCTGCGAACCGCGCTCGTCCGCGGCGCCGGGGCCGAGGTGGTCCGCTACGAGGACCCCGCCACAGGCGGCGCGCGCGAAGCCTTCCTGACAGCCGGTCGCCTGGATCGGATCCTCTTTCTCACGGCGTCCGGCCGCCTGCCGCCCCGCGACTGGCTGGCGGAGCTGTTCGCCGCGCCGGTCCTGTCGGCCGCGGACCGCGCCGCCCTGCTGATCGGCCGCGCGCCGGGCGTCGCGGCGGAGACCGGCCCACTGGTCTGCGCCTGTCGCAATGTGCGGGCCGGCCGCATCGAGACCGCGATCGCCGCCGGCGCGGCGAGCGTGGACGCGGTGGGCGCCGCCACCACGGCCGGCACCGTCTGCGGCTCCTGTCGTCCGGAGATCGCCCGCCTGATCGCGGCCCAGCCCGCAAGGGTCGCCCATCGGGCGGCCTGACGCCGGACGTCGGCGCCTAGGCCGGATCGGCGTCCTGGGCTTTCACGTAATCGACGATCTGGCCATGGGTCGCGAACCAGCCGCCCAGCGCGCGGGCCTGGCGGATGATCTCGTCCAGGATCCAGACCCGCGAGCGGGCGCCGCTGATGTGGGGATGCAGCGTGACCTGGAAGATTCCGCCCTCGGCGGCGGCGCCTTCCAGCTCCTTCAGGAAGATCTCAAGCACGGCGCTGGGCGGCGTGTGCGGGCGCAGGCCGGCGAAGCGGTTCATGCCGAAATAGACGGCGTCGTCGCGGATCCATTCGACGGGCAGCTCGACGACACCGGTGGGCTCGCCGTCCATCAGCAGCTCGTAGCAGTCGTCGTCGGCCATCAGGGAGCTGTCGTAGGCAAGGCCCATCTCCTTGGCGATCTTCAGGGTGTAAGGGCTGAAGTCCCAGGACGGCGTGCGCAGGCCGCGGATCGGTTGGCCGGTCAGGCGTTCGAGGGTCTCGGCGGAGCGCAGCATCAGGTCGCGCTCGGAGGCCTCGTCGAGCTTCGAGTTCAGTTCGTGGATCCAGCCATGGATGCCGACTTCATGGCCTTCGGAGGCGATCCGGCGCTGTTCGTCCGGGTGCAGCAAGGCGGAGACCGCGGGCACGAAGAAGCTGGCGGGTACGCCGTGGCGGCCCAGGATGTCGAGGATGCGTGGGACGCCCTTGCGGGCGCCGTACTGGCCGTTGCTCTGCCGGCTGATCGAGGCGCCGCCTTCGCGCAGGTCGCCGGTCTCGTGGTCGTTGTCGAAGGAGATCGCGACGGCGAACTTCGCGCCGTCCGGCCAGGTCTCCGGCGCGAGCCGGCGGCCGGCCCGCACGCGGTTCACCAGGCCGCGCCAGTGATCGTCCGGCCATTGCCAGGGCTGCAGGTCTTCGATGCGCCGGTTCCCGTCGGCCATGGCTAGCGCCCTCCGTTGACGCTGAGGATCTGTCCGGTGATGAAGCTGGCCTCGTCCGACGCCAGGAACAGGGTCGCCCGGGCGATGTCCTGGGGCGTGCCGAACCGGCGTAGCGGGATCGCCTGGACCATCGCTTCGCGGCGCTCGGGCGAATAGGCCGCCCATTGCCGGGCCGTGGCCTCGTTGGTCTGCACGAAGCCCGGGGCCACGCAGTTGACCCGCACGCCATGAGGCCCCAGCTCCTGGGCGAGTTGGCGGGTCAGGCCGAGGATCGCGTGCTTGGCGGCGCAATAGGCCTGGACGCCGGTCAGCGAGGCCTGCAGCGAGGCGCCGGAGCCGATGTTGACGATGGCGCCGCGCCCGGCCGCCTTCATGCCCGGCGTGGCGGCCCGGGAAAGCGCCATGGCGGCGCCGAGGTTGACGGCCATGACCCTGTCCCAGTCGGCGTCCTCGACCTCTTCCAGCGGCTGAAAGGCCTGGCCAGCGACGCCGCCGGCGTTGTTGACCAACACGTCGATGGCGCCACCCGACAGGCGTTCGACGTCGCGGATCCAGCCGGCGGCGGCGTGGCGATCGGTGAGGTCGATGTCCTGGGTCGTGACACCCATGTCGCGGGCGACGGCCTGCAGGTCGGCCGCGCGGATATCGCAGCCGTAGACCCGCGCGCCGGCGGCAGCGAAGGCCTCGCAGATCCCCCGTCCGAAGCCGATGGCGGCGCCGCTGACCGCGACCGTCCGCCCCTGGAAGTCGAAGCTCACGGCGCGCGGCTCATCGCGCGGCCCCGAGGCTGCGGCTGAGGTTCGCCGCGTGCCGCTTGACCGCGGCCACCACCTGTTCGCGTTTCTCCTGGAAGCGGTTGGTGACGCAGCCGGCGTTCAGCGCGGCCACGATGGCACCCGTGGCGTCGAAGACCGGTGCGGCGACGCCCGTGCCGCCGAGTGCAAACTCCTCCATCACGATGGCGAAGCCCTGCCGCTGCACATCTTCCAGCAGCCCCAGGATCTTGCCGCGGTCGGTAATGGTGTAGGGCGTGATCGCCTTGAACGGGCCAGGGCCCAGGAGTGCGGCGCGCGCCTCCGCGGGGCGATGGGCCAGCAAGGTCCGGCCGATCGCCGTGCAGTAGAGCGGGATCGGGCGGGTGAGGTCGGTGTCGTAGCGGACATCGAGGTCGGCGACGACCTTGGTCGCCAGGCGTGCGTGGCCGTCCTCGCCCATCACGCCCAGGGTGGCGGTCTCGCCGATGGCCTCGCTGAGCGATTCCATCACCGGCCGGCCAAGGGCGACCAGCCGCGAGAGCGGGTCGGCGACCCACCCAAAGGCGCCCGACCGGAAGTGATCGCTGAGGTGGTAACGGTCGCTGGTCACATCCCGATAGGCGTAGCCCCGCTGGACGAGGGTGCGCAGCAGCATGAGGGTGCTGCTCTTCGGGGCGGCCAGCCCGCCGGTCGCCTCGCTGAGCGTCGCGCCGCTCTCGGCGGTGGCCAGGAATTCCACCAGGTCGAGGACCCGCGCCGCGGATCGAACAGTTTCGGTCATATATCTGAACGCTATTCGTCAGGTTGAACGCATACTGGCGCTACGCCGAAGGTCCCGTCAATCGCCAGACCGGAGCAACAGCATGCATGACGCAAGGCGAGATGCGATACCCTTGTTCTTTGAGGAGCGTCTTCAGATCGCCACGTCGGACCGGCGGCGCAACCCAAGCGGCGCTTGTCCTGACGGCCAGTGTTTTTTGTTGGACGCCCGGCGCCGCGGCGCCCTTCCATGATCCGCTGAATCTGCCGGCTGTCGCGATCTTTGGGGGCGCCCGCGACGCTCGCTTGCCCAGGCTTGCGCCCCCTTCGT
>JAFEDM010000438.1 GCA_018241625.1 Pseudomonadota bacterium
GTCGTTGGCCTTGGCCAGCGCCACCAGCCGGTTCAGGAACCGCTCCCGGGCGGCGGCCGGCACCTCGTCGCCGCGCAGGCTCTGGGCGGCGATCGCCTGCACCGTGGCCAGCGTGTTCTTCACCCGATGGTTCAGCTCGTTGGCCAGCAGGCGCTGCCGTTCCAGCGCCTGGCGCCGGTCGGTGATGTCGGTCAGCCGCACGGCGATCCCGCCGCCGCGCATCGGGCTGATGTTCAGCTCGACCGTCCGGTCGGGCCGCAACCGCGAGACAGTCTCGAAGGTGGCCGGGACGCCCTGGTCCATGGCGGCGCGGCAGGCGGCTTCGAAAGGCGTGCCGACGCCCTGCGGGAACAGGTCCCAGATGACCTTGCCCATCACCTCGTCGCGCGTCACGCCGAAATAGGCTTCCGCCGCCCGGTTGAACACGACGTAGCGCCAGTCCGAATCTACGGCGTAGAAGGCGTCCGTGACGCTTTCCAGGACAGCCTCTAGGCGCGCCTCGTAGCTGGGTTCGGATGACGCGGGCATACGGCGCGAGGACTTCACGACTGTCTGGGCCGCAACCCTAGCAGGCATCCGCTGAAACGGAACCCCAACCTTGGCGCGCATCATTGTCGCGGCGCCCCGACCGCCGGGTCAGGCGGCGTGGGCGAGCGGGCGTCGGGTCGCCCGCCGGGGTCGCCCCGCGGCCTTCGTCGGCGGCGCCTCCTGCGAGCCGGCCGGAAGCAGTTGCGGCAGGGAGGTCCAGGCGAACTCCGGCCGCGCCCGGGTCCAGGTCAGGAACTCGCCCAGGAAGGTCCAGGCGCCGGTGTCATGCGTCAGGTGATGGGTCAGCAGGCCGACCGGCGCGTCCCAGTGGCCGGCCAGCCGTCGGCGGCGGAGC
The DNA here is from genome assembly GCA_018241625.1 of Pseudomonadota bacterium. GTDB lineage: Bacteria > Pseudomonadota > Alphaproteobacteria > Caulobacterales > Caulobacteraceae > Phenylobacterium. The sequence goes on from JAFEDM010000438.1 coordinate 884, forward strand.
TCCGTGGTCAGCTTGCTCAGGAACCGGCGCCGTCCCCGGAACCGCGCCCCGCCGCGCCAGCGCATCAGGTCGAGGTGGCTGTCCAGCCGCGGGAGGCCGGTCTCGCCGTCCAGCTCGCCGTTCGCCGACAGCGCCGCATAGCCCTCGCCCGCCAGCACCTCGGCCAGGGCGGGGTGCACGTCGTTCCACGGCGGCATGTAGACCTTGATCGCCCGCGGCAGGGTCGCGATCCCCGCCCAACCACGCGCCAGCGCCTCGCGCACCTGGGCGGCGGTCCAGTCGTGCGGGAACTCGCCCGCCACCGGGCCCTCGCGGCGGTTCGTATGGTCCACGCCATGCTGGGCGACGCCGACCTGAGCCGGCGCCGCCGCCAGGCGCGCCGCGAGGCCGGACATGTCGCCGCTCGGCACCACCGCGAGCGTCACCGGACAACCGGTCTTGCCGGCGACCACGATCAGCCGGTCGAGCAACAGGCGGTCCAGGGTCGTGGCCGAACCGGCCGCGTCGTCGTCACGCCACCACAGGCGCGCCACGTGCCCCGCGCGCCGCCAGCGCGTGAGCTCCAAGATCAGCCCCAGGTTCCGCATTTCAGCCCTCACTAGCCCAGACAGGCTCAGTTCCAATTCGGGCTTCCCGTTCCACGCGCCCTATCGAATGTGGTTAAGCTGCACGCACCAGTCGTGAAGGCTCGCCCTCGCTCTCCGCCAGGTTGAACTGAACCTGGCCGACCGGCCGGTCGAGCTCGACGCGCAAGGCTGAGATCACCGGATAGAGTCCGGCCATGAGCGAGATCAAGACGCCCCAACCGCCCTCCTTCCAGCCCCGGCGGCGCACGTAGCACTTCCAGAACCGCTGGACGCCGCGCCGAACGTTGTCGGCTAGGCCGGTCTTGCCGCCGTGCTCACGCAAGTCCTGGGCGCGCAGGTCGGTGTAGCGATCGAGCCGGCGGAACACGTCGGAGACGCTCTCGGCGAACTGGTGGCGCAGCGGCTGGGTGAGCTTCGGCCCCTCCGGCCCGTCGAACCGGACGCCGGGGTGCACCCGCTCGCCGCCCCAGCTCTTTGAGCCGCGCTTGTAGAGCCGCGCCGCCAGGCTGGTGCCGAACGCGCCGCCCCAGCCGTGGCGGATCACGCGCTCGCCCACATAGTTGTCCACGGGGACCTTGCGGTAGGTCCAGCCACCCTCGGTGATCGCGGCGCGCAACTCGGCGGCCAGTTCGCGGCTGACGATCTCGTCAGCGTCCAGCTCGAAGATCCAGTCGCCGCTCGCCGCGGCCATGCCCGCCGCCCGCCGCGGGCCCTCCAACGGGAAGACGCCCGACACCATCACCGCGCCATAGGCCTCGCCGACCGCGCGGCTGCGGTCGGTGCAGCGGTCCAGCACCAGCACGATCTCGTCGGCGAAATCGAGCGCCGCCAGGCAGCGGCCCAGCCGCCGCTCTTCGTCATGTACGCAGAGCACCACCGAAAGCTTGGTCATTTTCTTTCCCCACTGACCCAACGACGGTCCGGAGGAGGTGTCGCCTCAGCAAAAAAGCTTTGCTGTGTCGCATTGTCGCGATTCATTTTATGCAGTCGTTATAATGACTTGCGTATAATACTTCGGCGTGACGCGGATTGTTACATCGCGACACAGTCTCGACATCGCCCGGCCCTATGGCCCTCCCTTCCTGAACCGGCGCGGCCGAAGGGCGGGCTTGCTTCGGCGGGCCTGTCAGTCCATGCGGAGGCCGGGCTCGATCATCGCGGGGCGCTTGCGTCGGCCCGGCAGCGGAGCGGCCATGACACATCTGAGCGTAGGCGAGCAGGCGCCCTGGTTCTTTGCGCCCTCGCCGACCAATCCGAACTTCAACTTCTCCACCGTCGCCGGCCGCTATCTGCTGATGGGCTTCCCGCCGCTCGACAGCGTCGAGCGCAGCGCGGTGTTCGACCTGGTGGGGCGCAATATCGACCTCTTCAGCGACGCCAAGACCGCCTGCTTCCTGGTGATGCGCGATCCGGCGGACTATGCCCAGGCCCGCAACCGCGACGGCATGCGCTTCTTCGCGGACTTCGAGGGCAAGCTCGCCCAGCTCTACGGCGCGCGCGACGCCGATGGGACCGAGCGCCCAGGCTGGGTGCTGATCGACCCGTCCCAGCGCGTGCTGATGACCGCCCAGGCGTCCGAGACCGCCCAGCTGCTGGACCGCATCCGCGCCCTGCCCTCGCCCGACGCCCACGCGGGCGTGCCCCTGCACGCGCCGGTGATGATCGTCCCCAGGGTGCTCGATCCGGATCTCTGCCGCCGGCTGATCGCCCACTACAACGACCAGGGCGGCCAACCCTCGGGCGTCATGCGCCAGGAGAACGGGCGCACCGTCGGCGTGCTCGACGACTTCAAGCGCCGCCGCGACGCCAACATCATCGACGAGGGCCTGCGCGACGAGATGCGGGCCGGCATCGTGAAGCGTCTGCTGCCGGAGATCCGCAAGGCCTACCGCTTCCAGGTCACCCGCATCGAACGCTACATCGTGGCCTGCTACGACGCCGAGGACGGCGGCTACTTCCGGCCGCACCGCGACAACCGCACCTCCGGCACAGAGCACCGCCAGTTCGCCTGCTCGATCAACCTCAACGCCGAGGAGTTCGAAGGCGGCGACCTGCGCTTCCCGGAGTACGGCATGCGCACCTATCGCCCGCCGACCGGCGGAGCGGTGATCTTCTCCTGCTCGCTGCTGCACGAGGCGACGCCGGTCACCAAGGGGACCCGCTACGCCACCCTGCCCTTCTTCTTCGACGAGGCCGGCGAGGCCCTGCGCCTGAAGAACCTACACCTCACCGACTTCGCGCCGCGCATCGGCGAGGGCGCGCCCGAGGGCGCCGAGCAGACCCGCCAGACCGTCCTGGAGGCCCAGGCGCGCCGCGAGGCCAAGGCGGCCAGCGCCGGTCGGGAAGGCGAGCCGCTGGAAGGCGCGGGCGGGCCCGGCGCACAGTAAAACGGCCGGCGGAGGTTCCGCCGGCCGCAAAACGCTTGCGATGAAACCCTTGGCCTAGGCCTGGCTGACGGCCTGGCGGCGGCGCGCGCGCAGCATGAGGCCCGCGCCGAAGAAGCCGCCGATCATCAGCGTCCAGACCGCCGGCTCCGGCACGGCGTTGGTCACCTGCTGGCTGAGATTGGTCACCGAGCAGAAGCTGGTGCAGGTCGCGGTCCCGTAGGAATCGGGGTTGGTGCCGAACACGAAGGTGACGCCGGTCACCACGGGCGCCGGCTCGTTCCCGAGCGCCAGGGTGAAGGTCGCCGGGCCGTCGATGGTCAGGGAGTGGTTGTGGGTGATCGACGCGTTGACGTCGGTGTAGCTGGCCTCGCTTCCGATGATCATGTCGATCGGCGTGCCCTGCATCGAGCCCGTGCCGGCGGTGGCGAGATAGAGAGCGCCGCCGGAGATCGCCGTGCCCCAGTGGGTGATCGCATTGTTCGTCGTGGTGTATCCCGTGGCCCCGCTGCCGGTGATGTTGATCACCGTGCCGCTGTCCGATGTGATGCTCGCCGAGGTGGGCGCGGACGCGAAGGTGAGCTTGACGCCGCTGATCTCCTGGCTGGCGTTCTTGGTGTCGGCCAGCAGGTTGCTCAGCGTGATCACCAGGGTGTTGGCGCTCACGCTGATGTCCGCCGAGGCGTCCAGCGCCGAGCCGGGGGTGTTCAGGTTCGCGGCATAGGTCCAGACCGCCGCTTGCGCCGAACCGGCGCCAAGCAGGGCCAGCGCAGCGGCGCCGGCGAGGAGGGTCTTGAACGACATTGGGCTTCTAGCTCCGAGAATTTGTCAGCGGGAACTACCGTGCAAAGGTCAAGCCGAGGTTGATGGACCGAACTGGCGCGCCTCTCAGGCGAACCCTTCCCGCCACGCGCGAAGCTTCACCGATCTACGGGGCGCGGACCCTCGCGGTTGCAGTTGGAGGAAGGGCGGCGACCCGCTAGGACAGCATCGAGGGCGCCGAGAGGCCGGGTCGTGTCCGGAAATTCCTGAAGGAACGCAAAATGATGGCGATCCGGCGATGGGCGACGGGAACGGCCTTAGCCCTGGTCGCGGCCGCCCAGCTCGCCGCCGCGCCGGCGCGGCCGCTGACCGCGGGGTTCTACCTGCCCTGGGACGACTCGTCGCAGGCCTCGACGGTCGCCCACGGCGCCGCGCTGGATGTGCTGTCGCCCATGTCCGCGGCCCTCGACACGCCGCAGGGCCACATCCGCTGGCAGGCCGATCCCGCGATGGCACAGCTTGCGAAAGCCGGCGTGAAACGCCGCGTCTTCCCCATCGTCTCCAACGCCCATGACGAGGTCTGGGACGTCGCCGCCGCCGAGGCCGCCATGACCGACCCGGCCGCCGGAAAGGCCGTGGCCGACGAGCTGGTCGCCAAGGCCCGGAGCGAAAACTACGGCGGCTATGTCCTGGACTTCGAGAACCTGACGCCCAAGGGCCTGGCCGCCTACGCCCCCTTCCTCGCCCGGCTGCACGACGCCCTGAAGCCCGCCGGCCGCGAGCTCTGGGTCACCGCCACCATGGGCCAGGACCCGGCCCTGATCCGCGACCTCGCCAAGTCGACCGACGCCGTGGTGCTGATGGCCTACGACCAGTGCTGGGCCACCTCGACGCCCGGTCCCGTCGCCGGCAACGACTGGCTGGACCAGAAGCTGGCCGAGCGCCTGGCCGGCCTGGATCCCGCCCATGTGATCGTGGCCCTGGGCGCCTACGGCTACGACTGGCCGATGGGCGGCGACCATGGCGCCGGGATCGCCAAGGTGGTCTCGGCGGCGCAGGCCCAGGCGCTGGCCAAGCTCAACAAGGCCGCGGTCACGCGCGGCGCGCCGGACGGCAATCCGCACTTCAATTACCAGGGCGGCGACGGCAAACCGCACCAGGTCTGGTGGCTGGACGCCGGGACCTATCGGGCGCAGCGGGCCGCGGCCCTGGCCCGCCACGTCCGCGGCGTCGCCATCTGGCGCCTCGGCCTGGAGGACCCCGCCCTGTGGGCCAAGGCTGGCGCCGCGCCGGCCCTGACGCCCGGTCCCGCCGCGCCCTTCTGCACCCTCGTCCAGCATTGACAGCCACCGCCCGCGCGGGTGCATGGGGGCACGCGTCGCGGGGGAGGCAGGACATGCGATTTGGGATCGTGCTGGCCCTGGCGCTCTGCCTCGGCGGCCCCGCCCTGGCCCAGTCGCCCACCTATCGCTTCGCCCACAGCGACGATCCGGTGGCCGACGCCGACGCCTATCTGTTGACCCTGCTCGCCGCCGATCCCCAAGCCCGCGCCGCGGTCCGCGCCGACCCCGGGCTGCAGGCGCTCGGCCGCCGCCTCGACACCACCCGCGCGGAGCTCGCCAGATCCTGCCGCACCGCCGCCGTCTGCCCGGTCGGCCAGCTGCTGCTGTCCGATCTAGAGGTGGAGGACGCGGCCAAGGCGCTGGCCGGCCTGGCCGAGCCCGGCCGCCCCCTCGCCGCCCTCGCCCATGGCCCGATGCGCGCCAGCGGCCGGTTCCAGAAGCACGCGGCGCTGTCCGACCCCGACCTGATGCGGGCGGCCTTCCTCGACACCGCCCACGGGATCAACCGCGCCATCCGCGTCTACGGCCAGGCCGAGAAGCCGCGCTACGACCAGATCGATTCCAGCTCCTATGCGCCAGAGGCCCCGCACTTCCGTCTCGCGGTGCGCGAGGCGCTGGAAGCCGCCGCCGATCCCACGCCCGCCGACCTGCCGTTCAAGCCCTGGTCGCGGCTGGCCTTCGACCTCCTGGCCATCAACCAGCGCGACGAGGCCGCCCGCTACGACCCGCCGGGGTCCGTGCTGGAGGAAACCGGTGAGAACGCCGCCGCCTTCGCCCGCGCCCGACGCACCGACTGGAAGAAGGCGCCCTACACCGCCGTCGTCGTCCCCGGCGCCGGCACGGAGGACGGCGAGACCCACCTGTCGCCCGTCGGCGGCTTCCGCATCCGCCTGGCGGTTGAGCGGTGGCGTGAGGGCAAGGCGCCCTTCCTGCTGGTCTCCGGCGGCCACGTGCACCCGAACAAGACGCCCTGGGCCGAGGCCATCGAGATGAAGAAGGCCCTGATGCACGACTACGGCGTGCCCGCCGACGCCATCTTCGTCGATCCCTATGCGCGGCACACGACGACCAATCTGCGCAACGCCGTGCGAATCCTGTTCCGCGCCGGGGCGCCTACGGACAAGGCCATGCTGATCACCACCTCGCAGGACCAGAGCCGCTCCATCGAGGCGCCCGGCTTCGCCGCCCGCAACACGGCCGAGCTGGGCTATGCGCCGATCAGGGATGTGAAGCGCATCTCGCCGTTCGATGTCTCGGCCTTGGCCAATATCGTCAGCCTGCACGCCGATATGACGGACCCCCTCGACCCGTAAGGCTCGCCCTGCCATGGTCGCGCCTCAAGTTGTTTTTGGGGCCTCCACGACATGTTGCATCGCGTACTGACCGCCGTCCTGGCGTTGGGTCTGGCTGGGAGTTTGGCGGGAGGCGCCCAAGCTCAGTCACCGGGGACGCAGGACAAGCTACGTCCCGATCAGCTGAAGTTCCGCGAAATCTACAAGGAGCTGGTGGAGACCAACACCGCGCTGTCCAACGGCTCCTGCACCGCCGCCGCGGCCAAGATGGGCGCGCGCCTGAAGGCCGCCGGCTTCCCCGACAGCGACATCGTCTACTATTCGACGCCGGAGCATCCCAAGGACGGCGGCCTGGTCGCCATCCTCCACGGCTCGTCCAAGACCGCCAAGCCGATGCTGCTGCTGGGCCACCTCGACGTGGTCGAGGCCAAGCGCGCCGACTGGGTCCGCGATCCCTTCGTGTTCAACGAGGAGAACGGCGTCTTCTACGGCCGAGGCACGTCGGACATGAAGGTGATCGACGCCACCTGGGTCGACGTCATGAGCCGCATGAAGGAGGCCAAGACCCCGCCCAAGCGCACCGTCAAGCTGGCGCTGACCTGCGGTGAGGAGACCCTGGAGGCATTCAACGGCGCCGACTGGCTGGCCCACAACAAGCGTGACCTGATCGACGCCGAGTTCGCCCTCAACGAGGGCGGCGGCGGCCGGGCCGACAAGGACGGCAAGGTGCTGACCCAGGGCGTCCAGGTGGGCGAGAAGGTCGTCCAACAGTTCCGCATGGAGACCACCAACCCCGGCGGCCACTCCTCCGTGCCGATCCGCGACAACGCCATCTACCAGCTGGCCCAGGCCCTGCTGAAGGTCCGCGACTACGACTTCCCGCTCGAGCTCAACGACGTCACCCGCGCCTTCTTCGCCAAGGCCGGCGCCGGGCGCGACGACCCCATGGGCCGCGCCATGGTGGCGATCGCCAAGGACCCGAACGACAAGGCCGCCGAGGCCGAGCTCAACAAGGACCGCGGCTTCCACTCCATGCTGCGCACCACCTGCGTGGCCACCCTGCTGGACGGCGGCCACGCCGAGAACGCCCTGCCCCAGCGCGCCGGCGCCAACATCAACTGCCGCATGTTCCCGGGCGACACCATGGAGGGGACCAAGGCCCAGCTCGACAAGGCCATCGCCGACCCGGGCGTGAAGCTGATCCCGCTGCAACCGATCCGCGCCAAGTCCACGCCGGCCCCGATGAACCCCAAGGTCATGGGCGCCTTTGAAAGCGTGGCGGCGAAATACTGGCCGGGCGCGCCGGTGATCCCGACCATGTCGACGGGCGCCTCGGACGCGCTCTACCTGATCCCGGTGGGCATCCCGACCTATGGTGTTCCCGGCTTCTGGTCCGGCCCGGAAGGCTCCGGCGCCCATGGCCTGAACGAGCACATGGCGGCGAAGTCGGTCTACGCCGGGCGCGACTACCTGACCGACGTGGTCAAGCTTCTCGCCGACACGGAATAGCGCCGGCTCGGCCAAGCTTCGCCACAGAAAACCGCACAATGTTCTCTCGTGTCAGGCGAGAGCGGTTGACACGATCTGCTCAAGGGCCCCAGCGTTCGTCTAGGTCGGGGGACCGAACGCTGTTTGGGGAGCTTGGCCATGCGTTTGTTCCACCCGGTTGCGGCCGGCGCGCTGATCGCCTGTGGGCTGTCGGCCGCCGCCCATGCCGACACCTTCACCTATTCGAACTTCAACAGCACCGCCG
>JAFEDM010000439.1 GCA_018241625.1 Pseudomonadota bacterium
CGCCGTCGCTGACGAACGGCCCGTGCAGGCGGGTGATGCGGCCGCCGCCGGCCATGTAGAGCTGGTCGCCCTGGCCCAGCAGCTGCTCGGCGCCCTGCTCGCCCAGGATGGTGCGGCTGTCGATCTTGGAGGTGACCTGGAAGCTGATCCGGGTCGGGAAGTTGGCCTTGATGGTGCCGGTGATCACGTCCACCGACGGGCGCTGGGTGGCCATGATCACGTGGATGCCGGCGGCCCGCGCCATCTGGGCCAGGCGCTGGACAGCGCCTTCGATGTCCTTGCCGGCCACCATCATCAGGTCAGCGACCTCGTCGATCACGACGACGAGGTAGGGCATGGGCTCCGGGGTGATCTTCTCGCTCTCGTAGATCGGCCGGCCGCTGTCGTCGAAGCCGGTCTGGACGGTGCGCTCGAAGTGCTCGCCCTTCTCCAGGGCCTCCTTGGCGCGCTCGTTGTAGGAGGCGACGTTGCGCACGCCGATCTTCGACATGCGGCGGTAGCGGTCCTCCATCTCGCGCACGGCCCACTTCAGCGCCACGATGGCCTTCTTCGGGTCGGTCACCACCGGCGCCAGCAGGTGCGGGATGCCGTCGTAGACGGAAAGCTCCAGCATCTTCGGGTCGATCATGATCATCCGGCACTGCTCGGGCGACAGGCGGTAGAGGATCGACAGGATCATGGCGTTGACGCCCACCGACTTGCCCGAGCCGGTGGTGCCGGCGATCAGCAGGTGGGGCATCTTGGCCAGGTCGGCGATGTAGGGCTCGCCGCCGATGGTCTCGCCCAGCGCCATGGGCAGGGTCTGGCCGCCGCGTTCGTATTCGGAGCTGGCCAAGAGGTCGCGCAGGTAGACGGTTTCGCGCTTCTGATTGGGCAGCTCGATGCCGATGGCGTTGCGGCCGGGCACCACCGAGACGCGGCAGGCGGCCACGCTCATGGAGCGCGCGATGTCGTCGGAAAGCGCCACCACGCGGGCGGACTTCACGCCGGCGGCCGGAACCAGCTCGTAGAGGGTGACGACGGGGCCCGGGCGGATCTGGTCCACCTGGCCGCGGACGCCGAACTCGGCCAGCACGCTTTCCAGCAGCTGGGCGTTCTGGCGCAGGGCGCCTTCGTCGAACTGGGCGGCGCGGGGCTTGGGCTTGGCCAGCATGCCCAGCTCGGGCAGCTTGAAGCCGCCGGCGCGGGCGAAGTCGAAGGTGGCCTGGGCCTCGCGATGTTCGCGGGCGCTCTCCTTCGCGGCCTTGGGCGCCTTGACCTTGGGGCCTTCGCCCGGCTCCAGCGCGATCGGCGCGGGCGCCGGATCCAGGGCGGCGTCGGCGATCCCGGCCACGGCCGACGCGGCGGCCGCGCGGCGGTCGCGGGCCGAGACCTTGGGCGCGCGCTCGGCCTTCTCCGGCTTGGCGACGGCCAGCCTGGGCTTGGGCGTGAGCGCGGCGGAGAGCCAGTCGCCCAGGGTGGCGAGCTCGCCTTTGCGCAGGCCCAGCGCATAGGCCATGGCGACCAGGCCGATGACGAGGAAGACTCCGGCGGCGATCGGCCGGGCCGCCGGCGCGTGGGTGTAAGCCAGGAGCCGCGCCGCCGCGTCCAGCAGGGCGTCGCCCCAGAGGCCGCCCAGGCCCTTGGCCAGCGGCCAGGTCGCCGGCGGGGCCGGCAGGGCCAGGGCCGCGGCGAGCGCCAGCACGCCGCCGCCGCCGACTGCGGCGCGCAGTCGCAACCCGCCCCGCGACTGGGCGGGTTCCGACGCCGCGGCGCGGCAAAGGCCCAGCACCACGATGGTCAGGGCCATGAAGGCGCAGCCCAGCCCCAGCGACTGGACGAAGAGGTCGGCCAGCACCGCGCCCGGGCCGCCCAGGGCGTTGGCGGCCTTGGCCGGGCCGGTGGCGTTCAGGCTGGGGTCGGCGGCGTTGTAGGTGGCGAAGGCGACGGCCAGGGCCGCGCCGAAGGCGGCGGTGACCCCGCCACGCAGGCGCGCCGTCCCCGGGTGCGACCAGGCCAGGCCCGCGATGTGCCACACCAAGGCCATGCCGGTCTTCCGCGCCGCCCGCGCCATGCCCCAAACGCTCCTACAGAAACCGTCAGCAAATCAGCCGGACATGTTTCGCCGCGGGATGGTTAACCGGCCATTTACTACAGCCCCGCCGTGGAACGGATTTGCGGGGGAAAAGCGCGGGCGATAGGGTCGCGGCCATGCAGTGGTCCATGCCTCATCGCGTCCTCCAGGTGGTCGCGGCCGGTCTCGTCCTGGTGTCGGTGTCCGCCTTCGCCATGGGCGTGATCAACGCGCCCTCGCGCGGCCGCATGCCGGGCGAACGGGTCGCGGGCGGCGCGGCGACGGCCGGCGGCGCGGCGGTCAACGCCACCGACGCGGTGCCGCTGGCGGCCGACCGCATCGAGGGCCTGGCCCCGCGCGAGCTGACCGACGAAGAGAAGGAAAAGCTGCAGGAGGCCAAGGAGGCCAAGGCGGAAGCCGACGCCGAGGCCAAGGCCGCGGCCGAAACCGCCACCCCGCCGGCGATCAACCCGCCGCCGCCGTCGGCCGTGCCCACCGAGGCCCCGCCGGCGTCGCCGCCGGACGAGGCCCCGCACTAGTTCCCCTCCCCTTCTGGGGAGGGCGGCCGAGTGAAACAAGGTCGGGTGGGGAAGTGTGGGCCGGAGTGCTGAGTCAGCAGGTGATCAACACTTCCCCACCCTGATCGCGACGCGATCTGTCCCTCCCCAGAAGGGGAGGGCTAAGCGACGCCGTTCTTCTTGAAGAACGCCAGCATCTTCGGCCAAGCCTCGGCCGAGGCCTCGGCGCTGTAGCTGCCGCGATAATCGGCCAGGAAGCCGTGCTGGGCGTTCGGGTAGACGATGATCTCGGCGGATTTGCCGGCCGCCTTGGCGGCGGCCAACATGTCGTCGATGTCCTTCTGCGGGATGCCCTTGTCGAGGCCGCCGTAGAGGCCGAGCACCGGGCACTTCAGGTCCTTCACCGCGTCGTAGGGCGCCACGCGCGGATAGGCGGCCGGCTTCAGCGGGCCGTACCAGGCGACGCCCGCCTTGAATTCCGGATAGACCTCGCAGCAGCGCCAGGTCGCGCCGCCGCCCCAGCAGAAGCCGGTGACGCCCATCCGCTTGGTGTCGGCGAAGGCGCTGGCCTTCAGCATGTTCAGCGTCGCGGTGGTGTCGGCCAGCACATTGGCCTCTGGCGTCGCCTTCACGATGTCCATCACCACCTTCATGTCGGTGGTCTTCGACGGATCGCCGGCGCGGATGAACAAGTCGGGCGCCGCGGCGACATAGCCGGCCTTGGCCAGGCGGCGGCAGATGTCCTTCACCCACTCATGGACCCCGAACACCTCCGAATTGACGAACACCACCGGGTGCTTGCCCTTCCCGTCGGGCCGGGCGACGTAGACCGGGATCTTGCGGTCGGTGGACTGGACCTCGACCGTCTCGACGATCAGGCCCTTGGTGTCGGTGGTGATCGGGTCGGCGTCGGCCGAATAGGCGGCCACGGCGTAGCCGCCGGCCAGCGCCAGCGCGATCCCGCGCCGCGTAAGGTGGAAATCCTCGTCCCAGTTGCCGTCGGCGCGGTGGAGCGTGAACACGGGAGCCCTCCAATTTTGGTTGTCGTCGGGTTAAGGCGCGGATCGTGCGGCGCCGCTTGCGCCCGAGTCAAAGCCCGCCGCACCTCTTTTTCGGACATGCCCCTATGAGACTTAGGGCTTTTCGCCCTTGCGACCGCGCTCATTTTCCCCATATCGGCTGGCGACGCTGGGTTTCTCCTTAAGGAAACCGCCTTTAAAGGGGGAGCCTAGCTGAGACCTGATCGAACCCCGGGGACGTTGCAAACTGGCGCTTCCCAAGAAGGCCTCCCGACACGTCCGCCACTAAGGAGCGAGCTAGACTCTCTATGAGCAAGATTATCGGTATCGACCTCGGCACGACCAATTCCTGCGTCGCCATCATGGATGGCAAGACGCCGAAGGTGATCGAAAACGCCGAGGGGGCGCGGACCACCCCGTCCGTGGTCGCCTTCCTGGACGACGGCGAGCGCCTGGTCGGCCAGCCCGCGAAGCGGCAGGCGGTGACCAATCCCGCCAACACCCTGTTCGCCATCAAGCGCCTGATCGGCCGCAACTTCTCCGACCCGATGGTCGAGAAGGACAAGGGCATGGTGCCCTACGACATCGTCAAGGGCCCGAACGGCGACGCCTGGGTGAAGGCCCACGGCAAGGACTATTCGCCCCAGCAGGTGTCGGCCTTCATCCTGCAGAAGATGAAGGAAGCCGCCGAGCAGCACCTCGGCGAAAAGGTCGAGAAGGCGGTCATCACCGTCCCGGCCTACTTCAACGACGCCCAGCGCCAGGCGACAAAGGACGCCGGCAAGATCGCCGGGCTCGAAGTCC
>JAFEDM010000043.1 GCA_018241625.1 Pseudomonadota bacterium
CTTCCCCTATCCCGTCGAGAGCTTCTGGCTGGAGCCCGGGGAGACCCTGGTCTGCTTCACCGACGGGGTGACGGAAGCCCAGGATCCGAAAGGCCGGCTGCTCGACCGCAAGCGGGTGATGACGGTGCTGGCCGAGGCTCGGGGCAAGCCCCTGGCCAAGGTGGTGGACCGGCTGGTGGCGGCGGTGCGCGCCTTCGAGGCGGGCGGTGAGCCCAGCGACGACCTCACCGTGCTGGCGGTGCGACGCGCGGCGGCCGCCTAGCGGACGGTGATCTCCACCCGCCGGTTCCTGGGCTCCTCGGTGTTGGGCGGGGTCGGCACCAGAAGCTCGCGGCTGCCGCGGCCGACGGACCGGGTGATGTTCGGATTCAGCCCTTGGGCGACCAGCACTTCGCGGATTTCGAAGGCCCTGCGGAGCGACAGCATATCGTTGTCCTCCTCCTTGCCGACCGTATCGGTGTGGCCGGTGATCTGCACCTCGGCGCCGGGCCGCTTGGCGATCTCGGCGAAGACGTCCTTCAAGACCGGCTGGGATTCCGGGGTCAGGGTGGTGGTGCCTTCCAGGAAGTAGAGGGTGTAGTGCGCCGCCGGCGCCGGCAGGCCGCTGGTGAGTTTCGCGTAGCGTGTCGCCTTGATCGTCCTGGCGGCGACGGCACGGCCAAGGCGCGTGCGGGTGTTCTCCGCCGTCAGCGAACCCTTCTCGGCGCCGGTCTTGGGGTCGAGGACCACCACCGAGCCCGCCGGCGCCCCGGCTTCACCGGGCAGCAGGGTGACCGACCCGCGGCTGACGCAGGCGGCGAGCAGGAGGGTGGCGGCGAGAAGCGCGAGCAGAGCCCTCACGGCACGCTCACGACGAAGCGGGTGCCGCGGGCGGCCAAGAGCGATGTGGGCGTGCGCACCTTCATGGCGTCCTTGTTCTCATGGGCGATCTGGCCGGACACCACCGCCAGCGAGCCGCGGTCCACCTGGGTGAGCGAATGACCCTTGTGGGTCGTGTCGTCGAACTCGAATTCGGCGAGCGAGACCCGGCTGTTCGGGCCGACGGCGAAGCGGCTGTTGTCGATGAAGGAGACACCGATGCGTCCGTCCCGGCCGGTGGCCAGCACATCCTTGGCGTTCAGCGACGCGCCCGCCACGGCGGAGTAGGTGGAGGCGCCGCGGATGATCGTCGCCTGGCCGCTGACGGTCTTGATCCGGCCGATGTCGCCCGCCAGGGCCTCAGTCGACACGACCCCCGCGATCAGCAATCCTGCTACGGCAAGCTTGAGCATTCATCCCCCCGAACACCGATAGGTCAGCCGTCATAGCAAAGCTGCGCGCCAACGCCGAGACCCCTCCCTTGAGGGTTGTGCGCCTGGCGGTCGGGCCGGAGACGGTCGGTCGCGCGCTGGCGGCCGCGCGCGGCTTCGCCGACGCCTGCTCCCTGGAGGCCGCCGCGGCCGATCAGCTGGCGGTGGTGGTGGAGGAATGGGTCGCCAACATCCTCGAGCACGGCCGGCCGTCGACGGCCAGCCTGGTGGTCATGCGACTGTCGCTGGTGGACGAGGGCGGCGTGCGCCTGGCGTTCAGCGACGCCGGTGTGGCGTTCGACATGCGCCTCGCCGCGCCCGCGGAGGGGCCGAACCTGGAGCGCGGCGGCGGCGCGGGCCTGGCGCTGATCCGGGCGTGGTGCGAGGTGGAGGCCTATCGGCGGCGGGGCGGCCGCAACCGCCTGGTCCTCAGATCGAAAAGCTGACGCCGCAGCCGCAGCTGGTCTTGGCGTTGGGGTTGCGCACCCGGAACTCGGCGCCGGCCAGTTCGTCCACGAAGTCGATCTCCGAGCCCTTCAGCAGGGCCAGCGAGATGTCGTCCACCAGCGCCGCGGCGCCGTCACGCTCGATGCGGTGATCGTCGGCGTCGGCGGTCTCCACCAGGTCGAAGAGATAGGAGAAGCCCGAGCAGCCGCCGGCCTCCACGGCCACGCGCAACATCACCGGATGGCCTTCGGCGGCGCCGATGGCGTGGATCCGCTGGGCGGCTGCGGGGCTGAGGGTGAGATCGGCCAAACTCAAAACGGCTCCGGTCATCGGGTTAGACGAATGTAAGGCCTGCACTATATGAGGGCGCCCATGGCTCCCGCCAAGTGGGCCGCCTTGTAGATGGATTTGATGGCCGAAACGCTTCCGAGCCGCGCGCCTTACGCCGAGGACCCCGCCCGGTCGCGGGGCCGCAAGGTCGAGGAGCCGGAGAGCCGCACCCGTACGCCTTTCGCCCGCGATCGCGACCGGATCATCCACGCCACCGCCTTCCGCCGCCTGAAGGAGAAGACCCAGGTCTTCGTGGCGCACGAGGGCGACCACTTCCGCACCCGCCTGACGCACAGCCTGGAAGTCGCCCAGATCGCCCGCTCGCTGGCGACCGCGCTGGGCCTCGACGCCGACCTCGCCGAGACCATCGCGCTCGCCCATGACCTGGGTCACCCGCCGTTCGGCCACGCCGGCGAGGACGAACTGCAGATCCAGATGCAGCGGTTCGGCGGCTTCGACCACAACGTCCAGACCTTCCGGGTGGTCACCAAGCTGGAGCGGCGTTACCCGCGCTTCGATGGGCTGAACCTCACCTGGGAGACCCTGGAAGGGGTGATCAAGCACAACGGGCCGGTGATCGATAAGCTGGAGAAGCCCTCCTGGGCGGCGATCGCC
>JAFEDM010000440.1 GCA_018241625.1 Pseudomonadota bacterium
CGGCATGGCCGGGCAGGGCATATCCATGCTGGTCCCGACCCTACTGGAAGTGGGCTCGGAAGAGCAGAAGCGGCGCTGGATCGAGCCGACCCTGAGGGGCGACATCATCTGGTGCCAGGGCTATTCCGAGCCGGGCGCCGGCTCCGATCTCGCGAACCTTCAAACAAAGGCCGTAGAAGACGGAAAAGACTTCATAATCTCCGGATCCAAGATCTGGACGAGCACGGCCCACCTGGCCCAGATGATGTTCTGCCTGGTGCGCACCGAGCCGCAGGCGGCGAAGCACGAGGGCATCTCTTACGTCCTGATCCCGATGGACACGCCGGGGATTGAAGTGCGCCCGCTGAAGACCATGACCGGCGGGGCGGAGTTCAACGAAGTCTTCTTCACCGACGTGCGGGTGCCGCAGGACCAGGTGGTCGGCGGCCGCGGGCGCGGCTGGTTCGTGGCCAACACCACGCTGAAGCACGAGCGCGGCATGCTGGGCGACCCGAACGCCACCGAGGCGCGGTTGAACAGCCTGATCCAGCTGATGACCAGCGAGACGGTGGACGGCCAGAGGATCATGGACAATCCCGTCTTCCGCGATCGACTGATGCAGCTCCAGGGGCGGGTATTCGCCATGAAATTCAATGGGCTTAGGCTGCTGACTTCACAGCTGACCGGAGAGCCGGCGGGCCTTGCCGGCCTGATCGTCAAGCTGCAGGGCTGCGAGCTGAACCACCAGATCGCGGCCCTGGCGATCGACGCCCTGGGCGAGCTCGGCATCCTCTACACGGATGGGCCGCACCTGCGCGCCCAGGGCCGCTGGCAGTGGAACTACATGTTCGACCTGGGCCTGATCATCGGCGGCGGCACGGCGCAGATCCAGAAGAACATCATCTCGGAGCGCGGCCTGGGGATGCCGCGCGAACCCAAGCCGGCGGCGGCGTAAGCTCATGGATTTCGCGCTCACCCAAGACCAGCGACTGATGCAGGAAAGCCTGGTCCGCACGCTGGCCGAAGCCAGTTCGCTGGATCGCGTGCGCAAGTTCGCAGCCGACCTCACCGACAAGGGCGCCGACGTCTGGCAGGCGTTGGTCGATTTCGGCCTGGCCGGGATTTGCGTGCCGGAGGAGCACGGCGGCCTGGGGCTCGGCCTGCTGGACGCGGCGCTGGCGTCGGAGGCGCTGGGCGCGGCGGTGGCGCCCATGCCGTTCATGGGCGTGGTGCTGGCGCCGATCGCCCTGCTGCGCGGCGGGACGCAGGCCCAACAGTCCGAATGGCTGCCGAAGCTGGCGAGCGGGCAGGTGACGGCCGCCGCGGTGATCTCTGAGGGCGTCGCCGGGGCCCGCGACGGGGCCGGGACCACAGCGTCCGGCGGCAAGCTCAGCGGCAAGGGGCTGTTCGTGCCCGGCGGCATGGCGGCGGGCCTGCTGATCGTCGCCGACACGGACGGCGGCCTGCACCTGGTGCGGGGCGATGCGGCGGGGCTGTCGCGTGCGCTGATGAAGGGCATCGATGAGACGCGGCGGCTGGCGGAGCTGACCTTCGACGGGGTCGAGGCCGAACCGCTGGCCGGCGGGCCGGAACTGCTCTCGGCGCTGCGGGATGCCGGCTGGGTGCTGGTGGCGGCCGACAGCCTGGGCGCGGCCGGGGCGATGCTCGACAAGGCCGTGGCCTACGCCAAGGAGCGCAAGCAATTTGATCGGGTGATCGGCTCGTTCCAGGCCGTGAAGCACATGTGCGCCGAGATGGCGGCGGAGCTGGAGCCGTGCCGCTCGCTGGTTTGGTACGCGGCCTACGCTTTCGACCACGCGCCAGCAGAGGCCTCGCTGATGGCCGCCCACGCCAAGGCCCTGACCAGCGAGGTCGGCCGCTTCGTCGCGCGCACGTCCACCGAGGTGCATGGCGGCATGGGCATCACCGACCTCTTGGGCCTGCACTTCTGGTTCAAGCGCCTGGGCCTGAACCGCCAGCTGCTGGGTGGCCCCGGGCGGGTGCGCGAACTGGCGGCGCGGATGCAAGGATTGAGTGCCGCCTAGCGCTAGACGTGGACCGGCGGAATGCGGTGCGCCCAGGGCGCAGCGGCTTCCAGCTCATAGGCCAGTTCGAACAGCATCCGCTCTTGGCCAGCGCGGGCGGCGAACATGGTTCCGATCGGCAGGCCTTCGGGCGTCCAGTAGAGCGGCACGCTCATGGCCGGCGCGCCGGCCAGGTTGTGGATCGGGGTGTAGCCCACGTACTCGATGAGCCGCGCGATGAGGGTGTCGAAGGGGACTAGGGGGCCGATCTCGCCCAGCTTCGGCGGCCCAGACGACAACACCGGCGAGAGCACCACGTCGAGCTGATAGGCGGCGAACCAGGTGTCGTAGGCGGTCACGTCGCCCTGCAGCCGCTGGAGGGTCGGGGCGAGGGCGGTGCGCGGCGTTCTGCGGAACATATCCACCAGACCCAGGCTGAACGGATCCATCATCGTCTCGTCCGGCGCCCGGCCGGCGACCCGAGCGATCCGGTCGGCGATCTGCGCCGCGCCATTGGCCCAGAGCAGCAGGAAGTCGTGGATGAACTGGTCGCCGTCGTAGGGCAGGCGGACGTAGTCCACGTGGTGGCCCAGGCTGGCGACCAGCTTCGCCGCATGGTCGTTGGCGGCGGCCACCTCGGGCGTCGGCGCATGGCCCATGCCGTTGGCCAGCATGACGCCGACGCGCAGACGCTTCTTGCTGGGGCCGGTCACCAGGCCGATAGGCGGGAAGCTGGCCTTGGGCTTGTGGTCTTCGGTCAGCGCGAAGAGGGCGGCGCTGTCGCGGACGCTGCGGGTCACCACATGCTCGACGCCCAGCGCGGTGATGCTGTTTTTGTCCTCGAAGTCGTCGATGCGTCCGCGCGAGGGCTTCAAGCCGAAAAGGCCGCAGTGGCTGGCGGGGATGCGGATCGAGCCGCCGCCGTCCGTCGCATGGGCGGCCGGCACGACGCCCGCCGCCACAGCCACAGCCGAACCGCCTGACGAGCCGCCGGAGGAACGGGTCAGGTCCCAGGGATTGTGCGTCAGGCCGGTGGCGACCGGCTCGGTGGTCGGCAGGAAGCCGAACTCCGGTGTCGCCGACTTGCCGAGCACGATCAGGCCCGCGCGGTCGAAGGCGTCGCAGTTGGGCGCCTGCTCGGTGGCCGGCGGGGCCATGCGGTTGGCCATGGAGCCCGCGCGGGTCGGCAGGCCCTTGTAGTCGACCAGGTCCTTCACCAGGAACGGCACGCCCGCGAAAGGTCCCGTCGGCCCGGCCTTGGCCCTGTCGAGGGCGCGGTCGAAGTCCGAGTTGACGATGATGTTGAGCGTGCCCTGCAGGGCCTCGGCGCGACGGATCGCGGTCTCCACCGCCTCGGCCGCCGACAGATCGCCGCGCTTGATGGCGGCGGCCAGGCCGGTGGCGTCGGGCCACGGCGAGGGCGGGGCGACGGGCGCAGGCGGCGCGACGGGCTTCGGGGCCGCCAGGACCTGTGAGGCCGCCAGGGCCATCGGAGCGGCCGCGAGCGCGCGGCGGGTGATCTCGGTCAAGGACGCCTCCCCATCTGGCCCGAGCTTGGAGCGCGTCGGCCCGGTTCTGCAATGGAGAGGCTTTGCGCCCTAGGTTTGGATGCTGGCGCCGCGACCGAGCGCCGTCAGGGTTTCGACCAGCACCGTCTCGACCACCTCGTCCGGACTCCAGAACGACTGCAGCATGAAGCCCACCACGATCGATTGCAGGGCGACCGCCAGATCGCGGGGCGGGAAGTCGGGTCGCAGGTCGCAGGCTTGCGCCAGGTGACCGGCGCTGACGTCGAACGACTTGGCGTAGAGGTCGGCCAGGCCGCGCCGCAGCTCTGGATCGGCGAGGGCGTAGCGCTGGAACTCCACCACCGCGGCGGCCTCGTCGCGGGCCCGGTGAAGCAGGGCGACCAGCTGCTGCCCGATCTCGCGGAACTGGTCGATGAGCGGGGCGGTGGTGTCCGACGGACCGGGGATGCTGAAGCCCTTGGCGACCATGGCCGCCAGCAGGAGGTCTCCCTTGCCGCCGAAGTTGGAATAGATCGCCCCCTTCGTCATGCCCGCGCGGGCGGCGATCTCGTCCAGGTTGGCGCTGGCGAACCCGCGTGCCGAGACGACCTCCAGGGTCGCGGCGATCAGGGCGGCGCGGGTGCGCTCGCGCTTGCCGCCGGACTTCATCGCCTGGTCGCTTGCGTGGGGCATCGGAATGAAATATACCGCCAGTATTAAATACCGATAGTACATTCTGTACCAGTCGGAGGGACGCCATGTCCACGATCGCGATCGAACCGCCGCGCCTGGTCGGCCTGGCGCCGCCGCCGGAGAAGCCGGCGTCGTTCTTGGGGCAGTTCGCCGCCTCGAAGGGCAACGTCTTCGAGACCCTGCCGCGATCGATCTTCGAGACGCCGGTGGTGCGGCGCGGGCGAATGCTGTTCGTGCACGACCCGGAGGGCGTGCGCCGGGTGCTGGTGGACAACGTCGCCAACTACCCGAAGGAGAAGCTGTCCGACGAGTTCTTCACCGCCATGTTCGGCGAGGGCCTGCTGAGCGCGGCGCCGGCCAAGTGGAAGCGCCACCGCAAGATCATGGCCGGCGCATTCGACCCGCGCAGCGTGGGGGCCTATGCGCCCGTCATGGCGGCCGAGGCCAATGCCTGGGCCCAGCGCTGGGCGCAGCAGCCGGACGGCGCCGAGGTCGACGTGGCCGAGGCGATGAAGGCGCTGACGCTGCGGATCATCTGCCACACCATGTTCTCCGACGACGCGGAGGAGTTGATCGGCTTGGCCGGCACCGCGCTGGGTTTCACCAACGACGCCCTGGATTTCTCGCTGCTCGACATCTTGCCGGTGATCGGGCCGATGCGGATGGAGGCCAAGAAGGCGCGCATCAAAGCCGACTTCAGCGCCATGGACGGCGCCATCTACCGGATGATCGAGGCGCGCCGCGCGAACCTGGAGGCCGCGCCCAACGACCTGCTGACCCGCCTCTTGGCCGCGCGCGATCCGGACGACGGGCAGGGCCTGTCGGCGCAGGAGATCCGCGACGAGGTGATCACCATCTTCGAGGCCGGCCACGAGACCACCGCCGTGGCCATGACGTTCGCCTTCTATCTGCTTTCGGGCCATCCGGCGCAGGCGGCGAAGCTGCACGCCGAGCTGGACGCGGTGCTGGGCGGCCGCGCGCCGACGGCGGAGGACCTGCCCAAGCTGGTCTACACGCGCCAGGTGGTGGAAGAGGCGATGCGCCTCTATCCCCCGGCGCCGGCGGTCACCAGCCGGGTGGCGGCGGGCCCCGACGAGATCTGCGGCCAGGCCGTGAAGAAGGGCGACCACGTCTTCATCTCGACCTGGGTGATGCACCGCCACCGCGCCTACTGGGACGATCCGGAGACCTTCGACCCCGACCGCTTCTCGGCCGAACGGAGCGAAGGGCGGCCACGCTTCGCCTACATGCCCTTCGGCGGCGGCCCCAGGATCTGCATCGGCGCGAACTTCGCCATGACCGAAGCGACGCTGATCCTGGCGGCGCTCGCGCAGAAGGTCCGCCTCAGGATGGACCGGCCGCAGGACGTGAAGCTCCGCGCGCGGATCACGCTGGCACCCGTGGGCGGATTGAAGATGACGCTTGAGCACCGGGAGGCCGGCGCCTAATTCTCTGGGATGGCCGTCGCCTTCACCCGCGAGGAGGACTACGAGTCCCGCGCCGCCGATCTTCCCGACCGGCCGATCTCGCCGCATCCGAACCTGGTCACCGCCTCGGGCCTGGCCGCCATCGACCACGAGCTGGCCGAGGCGCGCGCCGCCTATGCCGCCGCCCAGGTCGAGGGCGGTGTCTCCGCCGACCGCACCGCCATGGCGCGCGCCACCCGCGACCTGCGCTACTGGTCCCAGCGCCGCGCCAGCGCCCAGCTCACCGAGCCGGAGTTCGAGGAGGGCAAGGTGCAGTTCGGCAGGTCTGTGGAGATCGAGCGCGACGACGGCCGAAAGCAGGTGTTCCGCATCACCGGCGAGGATGAGGCCGATCCGGCCGAAGGCAGCGTATCCTACGTTTCGCCGCTCGCCCGCGGCCTGCTGGGCAAGCGGCTGGGCGATGTCGTGACCGTGAACGGCGCCGAGGTGGAGATCGTCGGCGTGAGGTGAATGGGAGCGTCCGCTGAAACCGAAGGCCGCTCAGGCGCGAATAGGCTAGGGTGAGCTCCGGAGACCGCCCCATGGATCATCCGTTCCGTCCGCTGTTGATCGCCGGCGCCATGTTCCTGGCCGCGGGGACCGCCGTCGGTTTCGTCGGCGCGGCGCATGCGGAGACCGCGCCGCTGAACCTGACCCTGCCGGCCTTCTCCGGCGCCGCGCCCCAGGCGCCCGCGGTGACCCTGACCGGCGCGCCGGCGAAGCCCACGCCCGACATCGCAGACCCGCTGGACCCGCAGGCGCGGCCGAAGCTGGTGGTGGACCCGCTGAGCGACGCGGTGTTCGCCCGGACCTCCGTGGACCACCATTTCGGCCGAAGCGAGGGCGGCGCCACCGCCTCTGCCGGGGTGCTCTGCGGCCGCATGCCGGGGCATGGCGACAACGGCGGCGCGGCCGCCTACGGCGTCGATCCGCACGGGCGTTTTGTGGGCGCGAAGCTGAGCTTCGCCTTCTAGCCGCAGCGCTGTAAGCTCTCCTGCCTAAAGCGTCGGCACGGGCGTGGGCTGGGGAGGACAGGATGCATCGCAAGCTGGGATTGATCGTGGCCGCGGGCGTCGCGGCCGTGGCGGGTTTCGCGGCCGCCGGCCAGGCCGCCGCCAAGGACTACCTGGGCGTCGCCTGCAAGAGCCCCGCGCCGGCGCATTGCTCGGGCGAGGCCTGCTCGCCGCTGCTGGGCGATCCCGGTACGGCGGTGGACCCCAAGACCGGCCGCAAGTACTGGCTGGACTACCCCTGCGACCTGAAGCCGGGCGACAAGGTGGTGTTCATCCTGAACATCCACGGCGCGGGCTCGATCGGCCAGTGGCAGCGCCACTACTTCCCGGCCTTCGACTACAAGGACAAGTACAAGCTGGTGGTGGCGACCCCGACGGCGGCGACCTCGCCGGTGCGCGTCCCCGGCCAGCCCGGCGTGAGGGTCTGGGTGGCCAACGCCGACGACGCCTTCCTGCAGAACATCACCACCGAGGTAATCGACGCCTTCGGGGCCAAGAACATCAAGTCGTTCTGGCTGGCCGGCCACAGCCAGGGCGGCGCGACCTCGCACCGGATCGTCTGCTCCGACTTCTTCAGGGACAAGGTGGACGGCCTGCTCAGCCTGTCGGGCGGCCGCGTGGGCCGCGCCGAAATCAACCCGCGCTTCGGCCCGCCGAAGGCCGACGGCAGCCCGCCCGATCCGCGTCCGCCCGGCGCCGGCGGCGGCCTCTTGGGCGGGGCGAACCTGCCGGCCTGCCAGTTCAGCCACATCTTCGAGACCGGCGAGCATGAGGTCGTGAGCCTGCCCTCCACCTCGCCCCTGGCCGACGAATTCGGCTGCGCGCCGCGCGTCGAGGAGAAGGACGTGGTCGACGACCAGCCGGGCTATGTCTGGGACTATGCCCGGCAGGGCTACAAGGTCTGGGGGATGAAGGCGCGGCCGGGGACGGCGCACGTCTGGCTCTATCCCAGGTGCAAGGGCGGCCGGGTGGTCGCCGACGTGGAGCGCCTGGACAAGGGCCACACCGAAGGCCTGGAGCCGCACGTGACCGAGGCGATCGTCAAGCTGATGGTCAGTGCGCCCGGCGGCAAGATCAGCGGCGCGAAGTCGTAGGGAGCGGCAGGGTTTGGCGGCGAACGAACCCCGCGACGTCCGCTTTCCGCGCCAACGGGTCGAAGCGCTGACCGACGGCATCTTCGGCGTCGCCATGACCCTGCTGGTGCTCGAGATCCGGCTACCCGACGGGGCAAACCCCAGGACGGACCAGGACCTGCTGGCCGCCCTGGGCGCCGTCCTGCCCCGCCTGTTGCCCTATGCGCTGAGCTTCGTGGTGCTGGGCATCCGCTGGCGGGAGATGGTGGCGGAGCGGCCGGGCGAGGCGCAGGTCGGCAAGGCCTATGTGAACTGGACGCTAGCCAATCTGCTGATGGTGACCTTCGTGCCGTTCTCGACCCTGGTGCTGGGCCGTTACGGCAACCTCGCGCCGGCGGTGTGGCTCTATGCCGGCAATCTCACGGGCATGGCGATCTGCACCTGGCGACTGGGCCTGGCGAACCCTCAACGCAATGCGGAGGACACGGCGGGCTTCGTGGTCTTCCTGGTCGCGGCGGCGGTCGTCGTCGGCCTGGGTTTCCTGCACACCGCTTGGGCGCCCATGGGCTTCCTGTTCAACGCCTTCGCCCCGCCGGCCGAGCGGTGGGCGGCGCGGCGCAAGGCAGGGAAGCCCTAGGCCTGGACGGAGACCAAGGAGGTGGCGGGCGGTGAAGCCGGCACCGCCGCGCCGCCGGCGTCGTAGCCCCCGGCGCTGTCGTTCGCCGATCCGCTGCTGGGCACGCCGGTGTCGCCATAGATCTCCTTGGCGGCTGCCTTGAAGTCCGCTTCCCCCTTGTCGAGGTCCTCCTGCTCAGTCTTGGCGTGGGGACCGGTCTTGTGCTGAGCCTTCAGCTTCTGGATCGCCGCCTGGGCGATGGCCTTGGCCGAGGCCTCGAGCACCCGCGCCTCCTCGATGATCGGGTCGGGCAGCTTGGTCTTCACGGCGGCGGGGCCGACGGTGGTGATCACAGGCGGCAGGAGGGTCTGAGCCGGGGGCTGTTGCGGAGCCTTGGTCGCGTCCTGGGTCTGCGCTTGGCCGCCGGCGGCCGCGGGATCTCCGGCTTTCGACGGGTCGGTCGCGGCGGGGTCTGTGGCGGGAGCCTGGCCGATCGCCGGCGGGTCGCTCGCCGACGGATCGCCTGCCGCTTGGGCGTTCGGGCTCGAGGCGTCGCCGCCTTGCGCCGCACTGGCGGCCTGGGTCGCGTCCTGTTGGGCTGCGGCGGCGTCGCTGGAGGCTTCGGAGGTCGCGCCGCTGTCGGAGCCGCCCGTCGCATCGGCATAGGCCTTCGCCGCCTGGCCGATCTCCTTGGCGATCCTGGCGGCCTCTCTGGCCACCATCTTGGGGTCGCCGCCCATGAGCATCAGCATCTTCAGCCGCTGTTGCAGGGCCTTCAGCTTGGCCTTGGCGAGGGCGGAGGGCGAAGCCTTGGCGCTGGAGGCCGCCGACTGCAGCTTGCCGAGCGCGTCCTTCTCGTCGGCGATCTTCTGGTCCGCGGCCGCGATGGCGCTCGGGGCGCCGGCGTCTTCCGGGGCGGCCTTGCCCTGACCCTGGACGGTCTGGGCCGGGGCGGTGGCCAGGAGCTGCGATGCGGCGGCGGCGCTGATCATGCCGCCAGCATCCGCGCGCGGGGTTAAGCTTCCGTCGCCCGCGGCGCCGTCCGGCTGACAAAATTGGCCACTCTGGCGGGCGGCGCGAACTGGTGATCTAGTCGCCCTTCCCGGGGAGACCAAAGTTCGTGACCGATACCGCTATCAAGCCCGCCAAGACCACGCGCGCCGCGAAGGCCGTCAAGCCGGGCTTCGTTCCGTTCATCCCGGCGAAGGTGGTCCTGCCGGAACTGACGATCCTGCACCTGGTCATCGGCGCCCTGCTGGGCGTGATCTTCGGCGCTTCTTCGCTCTACCTGGTGCTGAAGGTGGGCCTGACGGTCTCGGCTTCGATCCCTGTGGCGGTGATCTCGATCACCCTCTTCCGCCTGCTGGCGCGGCTGGGGATCGCCAAGGCCTCGATCCTGCAGAACAACATCGTCCAGACGGCGGGCTCGGCCGGCGAGAGCATCGCCTTCGGCCTGGGCGTCACCATGCCGGCGATCATGATCCTGGGCTTCGACATGGAGATCGCCCGGGTGATGCTGGTGGCGGTCCTGGGCGGCCTCTTGGGCATCCTGATGATGATCCCGCTGCGCCGCGCCCTGATCGTCGAGCAGCACGGGATCCTGAAGTATCCGGAAGGCACCGCCTGCGCCGAAGTCCTGAAGGCCGGCGCCACGCGCGAGGAGCACGAGATCGGCGAGGAAGCCGGCCAGGCCCAGACCGAGGCGGAGATCGCCGCCGGCGCGCGCACCATCGTCGGCGGCTTCTTCATCGGCCTGGCCTACAAGCTGGGCGAGGGCGTCTTCAAACTGTGGAAGGACACGCCGGAGAAGGTCTTCGGCGCCCCGTTGGCCAAGGCCTCCATCGCCGCGGAGATTTCGCCGGAGCTGCTGGGCGTGGGCTACATCATCGGCCCGCGCATCGCCTCGGCCATGGCCGGCGGCGGGGTGCTGGCCTATCTGGTGCTGATCCCGATGATCCAGTTCTTCGGCTCGGCGACCCAGGGGATTATCCCGCCGGGCAAGACTCCGATCGCCGACATGTCGCCGGGCGACATCCGCAGCGCCTATGTGCTGTACATCGGCGCCGGGGCGGTCACCGCCGGCGGGCTGATCAGCCTGGCCCGCGCCATGCCGACCATCTGGCGCAGCCTGACCGCGGGCTTCGCCGACATCCGCGGCGGGGCAGCCAAGGGCGCCGAGACGCGCGTCCGGACCGACCGGGACATCTCCTTCCGCTGGGTGGCGATCGGCATGGTGGTGCTGGTCGCGGCGATCCTGGCGGCGCACCAGTCGCTGCACATGAACATCCTGGGCGCGCTGTTGATCCTGGTGTTCGGCTTCCTGTTCGTGACCGTGTCGTCGCGCCTGACCGGCGAGGTGGGCTCGTCGTCCAATCCGATCAGCGGGATGACGGTGGCGACCCTGCTGCTGACCTGCCTGATCTTCCTGCTGATCGGCTGGACGGGGCCCAGCTACTACGTCACCGCGCTGTCGGTGGGCGGCATCGTCTGCATCGCCGCGTCCAACGGCGGCACCACCTCGCAGGACCTGAAGACCGGCTTCCTGCTGGGCGCCACGCCGCGCGCGCAGCAGATCGCGATCCTGATCGGCGCGCTGGCCTCGGCCCTGGCGCTCGGGCCCATCCTGCTGGCCCTGAACCAGGCGGCGACCATCTATGTGGCGCAGCCGGCCGCCGCCCCGGTGCTGGATCGCGCGGCGGTCGCGGCCCTGCCGACCGAGGCGCTGCAGGGCCCGCAGCACGCCCAGGACCCGGGTGTCTACCACATCTGGCAGAAGGCCGATCCGGCCGGCGGGGCGGCCACGCGCTATCTGGTGCGCGACGACGGCACGGCGGCCTATCTGGTCGATCCGGGCATCAACGGCCACGTGAAGACCCGGCCCGACGGCACCAGCGTCACCAAGTACGACGCGCCCAAGGCCACCCTGATGAGCTACATCATCAAGGGAATCCTCAGCCAGCAACTGCCCTGGGCCCTGGTGCTGCTGGGCGTGATGATCGCGGTGGTGCTGGAGATGTGCGCCATTCCGGCCCTGCCGTTCGCGGTCGGCGTCTACCTGCCGGTCTCCTCGTCGCTGCCGATCTTCGTAGGCGGCGCGGTGCGCTGGCTGGTGGACCGTCGGAGCCGCGGCCAGGCCCATACCGAGGGCATGAGCGAGGCGGAGCTGGCGGCCGAGGGTGATCGCAGCCCGGGCGTGCTGATGGCGTCGGGCTACATCGCCGGCGGCGCCATCGCCGGCATCGGCATCGCGTTTTCGGCCGGTGTGCTGGGCGGCTTCGACCGCGACATCACCAAGCTGATGGAGGCGTCCAATCCGGTGTTCAACGGGCCTCTGTCGGACCTGCTGTCCTGCCTGCCGTTCCTGGCGATCATCGCGCTGCTGTTCCGCGCTGGGACGCGACGGAAGGCCTAGCTGTCGGGCACGCCCGCGACGATCACGCGGTAGCGTTTGTGCAGGCTCTTCAAGAAGGCCGCGTTGGCCTCGGCGCGGCGATCGGCCAAGTAGGCGTCGCGCACCTGGGGCCGGACGCTCTCGAACGAGGCCTGGGTCGGCGCGGAGCGGGCCGTGACCTTCACCAGATGGAAGCCGTAGGGCGTCACCACCGGTCCGGCCCAGGCGCCGAGGGGCGCCGTGGACACCGTCTTCACGAACGCCGCGCCGTAGTCGCGCAGCAGGTCCTGGACGCTGACGTCCTGGTAAGCCAGCGGGAAGATGAAGGGGTCGCCGGCGGGATCGGCGCGGCCGTCTTCCTCGGCGCGTTCCATCGCCTGGGCCGCGGCTTTCTGGGCGCCGCCGTTCGGCCGGTCGCCGGAGAAGAACGCCTGCTGGAAACTGACCCGCGAGGCGGCGGCGTAGCGGTCGGCGGTCTTGGAATAGTAGGCCTTGAGCTGGGCGTCTGTCGGCTCGTCCGCCTGGGCGGTGTCGTCTGTGGCGAAGGCCATCTTCTGGGCCAGGCGTCGGCGGATGATCATGTCACCCTTGTCGAGGCCCAGGCGCAGGGCCTCGCGGGCCATCAGCTCCTCGTCGATCCGGTCGTCGATGATGTGCTTCAGCTCGTCCTTGTTGGGCGGCCGCTGCATCTGGATCTGCCAGTAGTTGGCGAGCTGCTCCAGGTCCTGGGCGTCGATGCGCACGACGGGCCGGCGCATGGCCTGGAAGCTCTCCAGGCCGACGAACAGCACCGCGCCGATCAGCAGGAAGTGGACCAGCGGCTCGCGCGCCACCCGGCGGAAGATGCGCATGGCGCCGTCGCCGCGCTCGGGGCTGGTCTCGCTGGAGATGGACGCCACCTAAATCCCGATCCTAGGCGGTGGGCTCATACCAGATCGGCGAGGACCAGGCCCGTTCCATGATGGTCTTGGCCAGCGTCGGGTTGGGCGGCGTGCCGTTGCGCAGCGCGTCCCATGTCGACCAGCGGCAGGACGGGTTCTCGAGGATCCTCACGTAGTAGAACGCCCGCTGCTTCGGCTTGAAGGTGGGGTCGGTCCACAGGGTCCGCAGTTCCACGTCGCCCTTGAACCGGTCGGGTTCGCAGGTCGCGAGGTTCACGCCCGCGCCATTGTCGGGGCAGCGCCAGGTGGTCTTGTTGAGGGCCAGCTTGTCGGAGCAGGCGACGTCGAAGACCTGCTCCCTGGCCTTGCCGTTCTCCACCCAGCCTTTGACGATCTGGGCGCGCTGCAGATAGCCGGAGTTCGGGTCGCGTAGCCCCCAGATCAGGAACTTGGGCGCCTTGCCGGCGGAAGGTCGCAGGTCGCCGCCCATGGGCACGCCCTTGGCGTAGGCGGTCTTCACCAGGTCGGCGCGCTTGGCCAGGTCGTCCGGAAAGTCGTAGCCGGCGAAGAACCGCACGCGGATGCGCGGTCCGGAGGTGGCGAAGGTCTCCTTGCGGCGCAGGGCCGCGAAGATCGCCTCGCGGCTGTTCTCCTCGGCCCAGACCCCGGCCAGGCCCGAGGCGCCCCAGGCCTGGAAGGGCGCCAGCGCCTGGTTGGAATCCGGGACGACAGCGGGCCAGGTCTTGGCGCCGCCGGGCGGGACCGAGCCGCGCTGCGCGGCCGTGCCGTCGGAGCGGCCGACCTTGGAGAAGTAGTTGCGCTCCTCCACCGACCCCGGCGCGGCGTTGTGGGTGTCGGATGAGCCGATGAAGCCCATCTTGAACGGGTTGAAGCCCTTTTGTTCGCGCATCAGGATCCCGTCCTTCAGGGCCTCGCGCACATAGCTTCCGTGGAACTTGGTCACCTGTTTGTTGGAGCCGATGTAGCGCTCCATGATCTCGAAATTCGCCCATTCGTCGTTCGGCGCGAGCGAGGGATGCACTTCCGACGTGCCCTTGATCTGGGTGATCTCCACCAGGGGCTCGTTGCGCATCCGCAGCTCGGCGTAGGCCTTGTCCATCGGCGTGCCGTCGCGGCGCGTGGTCTCGAACATCAGCCCGTCCGACCCGTTCGAGTTGTGCGGGATGGCCAGGACGTCGATGCCCTTCGCCCGCCACTGGTCCATGGTCTTCCAGAGGTTTTCCGGGTCGCTGGAGACCAGGGCGGTGTAGGGCAGTTCCGGGACCTTGGGCGTGCGGAAGATCACATTGCGGTGCAGGTTCCGGCCGTCCGGAGCCGAGGTGTACTCATAGGCCACGAAGGTGGTGAAGCGGCCGGGGTCGTTGTTTCGCGCGGCGGCCTCCTGGACCTCCTTCCACGCGCGGCCGGCGACGTCGGGGGCGCTGAAGTCCTTCGGCATCTGGTTGGCCTGGGACAGGCCCACGATCTTGTTGAAGGCGGCGCTGATCGCGGCGGGGTCCGGGCTGAACAGCCCTTGCACCAGCGGGCTGTTGTGCAGCGGACGGCTCGGGTCGTTCGCCTCGCGCATCGCGCCCATGTACTCGGAGTGGTCGGTCACCGCGGTGAAGTCGAGCGGTCCGCCGGCCAGGCGGATGTTCATGCCGTTGGCGTGGCCGATCGCCTCGCCCCTGGCGAAGCGGTAGGCGTCGTCCGGGGTGGCGCGCACATTGAAGATGTAGGCGTCGAACGACAGCATGGTGTGGACATGCAGGTCGCCGAAGTAGGCGTTGCGGTCGGGGTTCCAGCTGGCCAGATGGGCTGACTTCGCCGGGACGGGCGCCGCCGATTTCGCAGGGGCGGCCGGCGGCTTCTGACCCTGGCCGGGCGCCGCCCCGGCCGCGCCCAGGACGCCCACCAGCGCCGCCGAAGCCAGGATCTGCGCCGTCCGGCGCCCGACCTTGCGTTCCATCACGCGCTCCCCCTTTGATCCCGTTGGGGAACATTGTGCCCAAGGGTTCGGCCTGTCAAAAGTCGAAACCGTGAAATCCGGAGACCGGAATTTGGCGCGGCTGATGTCGACAGTTGGACAGCGCCTCGTTTTGGCTTTGAGCCTGTTGGTGGCGTTGATCGCGCCAGCTTTGGCGCAGGCTCATGAGGTGCGCCCGGCGCTGATCCAGATCAGCGAAACGGGGCCAAAGGCCTATGACGTGGTCTGGAAGCAGCCGATGGTCGGCGACCTCACCATCCACCTCGTCCCGCACCTGTCCTCGGGCGCCATCGACCGCCCGGCCGACGCCGAGGACCTCCAGCCGGGCTTCGTGGTCCGCACCTGGCGTGTCCGCACGGGCCCGCCGCTGGACGGCCAGAGCGTCTCGGTCGAGGGCCTGCCCCAGACCGTCACCGACGTGCTGCTGCGGATCAGGACCGCCGACGGCAAGGTGGTCAACGACGTGCTCCGCCCCGCCGACCCCAGCCGGACGCTGGCGCTGGCCGCGCCCAAGGGCCTGCATCTGCCGGCCTATATGCGGCTGGGGATCCTGCACATCCTCACCGGCTTCGATCACCTGATGTTCGTGCTGGGCCTGCTGCTGCTGATCGGGCCCAGCTGGCGGCTGGTGAAGGCGGTCTCGGCCTTTACGGTCGCGCACTCGATCACCCTGGCGCTGGCGGCGCTGGGCTTCGTGCATTTCCCGTCGGCGGTGATCGAGGCCTGTGTGGCGCTCAGCATCGTCTTCGTGGCCTGCGAGCTGGTCCCCGTTCCGGGGCGACCGGAAACCCTGACCCACCGCTATCCCTGGCTTATCGCCTTCACCTTCGGCCTGTTGCACGGCCTGGCCTTCGCCGGCGCGCTAGCCGAGGTGGGCCTGCCGGCCGGGGAGGCGCCGGCGGCGCTGTTCCTGTTCAACGTCGGCGTGGAGATCGGCCAGCTGGTGTTCATCGCCGCGGCGCTGGCGGTGATCTTCGTCCTGCGCTGGGTGCGCGCGCGGCTGGCCTGGGACACCGCCGCCTTCGCCCGCGCGGCGCCGGCCTATGTGATCGGCGGCTGCTCGGCCTTCTGGCTGATCCAGCGCATCTTCGCGGTCTGAACAAAGCCACTGGACTCTACGAAGAATTTCGTACACCTTTCTTCGTATGTCGCTGGACGAGTCCTCCGCACGGCCCACGGCCACCGAGCTCGACATCCTGCGCATCCTCTGGGATCGCGGGCCGTCCACCGTCCGCGACGTCCACGAGGCGATCTCCGCCGTCCGGCCCATCGGCTACACGGGCGTGCTCAAGTTCCTGCAGATCATGGCCGGCAAGGGCTCGGTGACGCGCGACGAGACCGAGCGCGCCCACGTCTACGCCGCCGCCGAACCGCCGGAGGAAACCAAGCGCAAGGTCGCCGGTGATCTGATGCGCAAGGTGTTCGCCGGGAGCGCGAGCCAGCTGGTGCTGCACGCCCTGCAGGACCAGCCCGCGAGCCAGGAAGACATCGCCGAGATCCGCGCGATGCTCGACGCCTACGAGGCCCAGAAGAAGGCCACGACCAAGAAGGGAGACTGACCGATGCCAATGACGGTTCTTGGAGCGCTCGCCTATCTGCAAGGCCTTGTCCCGGCCCTCGGTTGGACCCTGGCGCACTTCCTCTGGCAGGGGGCGCTGGTCGCCTTCGCCCTGCAGGTTGTCCTCAAGGCCTGCCGGACGTCCCGGGCGCGCCACGACTGGGCGCTGGCCGCGCTGATGTTGATGGCGATCCTGCCGCTCGCGACCTTCGCCTGGCTGCAGGGCGGCGTGCGGATCGTGCTCGTGCCGTCGGGGTTCCCGGGCCTGACGCCGGCGGGACGGCAGTGGGAGACCTTCGCAGTCGACGCCTGGCTGGTGGGCGTGGCGATCCTGGCCGTGCGCCTGGCGGGCGGCCTGGTGCTTGTGGAACGGCTGCGGCGATCGGCCGAACCCCTGCCGACGACGTGGATCCTGCGGTGCCGTCTGCTGGAACAGCGGATCGTCCTGCAGCTGAAGGTGGCCTTCGCCCAATCCGAAGCGGTGGCGACCCCGATCGTCGCCGGCTGGCTGAAGCCGATGGTGCTGGTTCCGGCCGGCTTCCTGACCCGCCTGCCGCCGGCCGAGTTGGAGGCGCTGATCCTGCACGAGCTGGCGCATGTGCGCCGCCTCGACGCCTTCGCAAACCTGATCCAGAGCGTGGTCGAGACGCTGTTGTTCTACCATCCCGCGGTCTGGTGGGTCAGCCGGCGCATCCGCCTCGAGCGGGAGCAGTGCTGCGACGAGGTGGCGGCGAACGCGATCCGCGATCGGGCCCTCTATGTGCGCGCCCTGCAGTCGCTCGAGACCCTGCGCGCCTCGCCCCACGGCGTGCTGGCGGCGAACGGCGAGGGCGAGCTGAAGCGCCGCGCCGCCCACATCCTGGGCCTCGCCGCGGCGCCGGAGCGGCCGGCGCTGTCCCGCACCGCCGCGGTGGCGGTGCTGGCGCTTGGCGCAGCCGCGATGACCCACAGCGCGACCGTCCGGGCCGAACCCGGCCGCGCGTCCGATGCCGTCGGCTCCTCGGTCGCGATCCCCCGCGCCGAAGCCTCGTCAGCCTCCGCCGCCCTCCGGCCGCTTGCCGGAAGCTCGGCGCGCAGGCCCGCCCTGGCGCCGGCGCCGCGGATCGTGCTGGCAGCCGCCGACGTGGCCACGCCGACGCCCTTGGTCGAGCCACAGCCGGCTACCTCCCTCGCAATCCCTGTCCCAGCGCCGGGGCCGCAGCAGGTCAAGGTCGCACCTGTCGCCTATGCGCCGACCGTTGGCCCGCTGGTCGTCTCGCCGATCAAGCCCTTGAAGCCTGACACGAGGATCGACGCCGGCTCTCTCGACGCTCCAGCAATCGCCTG
>JAFEDM010000441.1 GCA_018241625.1 Pseudomonadota bacterium
CCTACTCTGGATATTCTTTGTCGGACTCTTATTTGTCCAGATGTTTACATCTGTGATTTCATCTCATCCCGCAGCGTCGATGCAAATAATATTCGATGAACAAATATACTGGACCTGTATATTCATTTTGGCTTGCTCGATATTCAGAAAGCCTGGATCCGTCGAGCGATACTGGGCTCTGCTTTGTGCAGCCTCGGTTTTCCTCTGCTTTCTAACGGCTTGGGAGTCGATGGTTCGCCATGTTCTGTGGGTCAGCCATATCCCAGCTTTCCTGAGGATTCCGGACCCTTCGGTGCAGGTGACGCTCACCTCGACCTTCCGGCCCGGAACCAACGTCTATCGAGCCAAGGCGACCTTCTCGACACCGTTGGCGCTCGCGGAATTCATCTCGTTGATGACCCCCTTTTTCCTCCATTTCGGCTTCACACCGCGGATCAACCCGATCATCCGCCTCGGGTGCTTTCTAATGATCCCAATCACCTTCATTGCAGTTCGAATGACCGACGCGCGCCTTGGTCTGGTCGGCATGCTGGTGAGCTTGCTGCTCTACGGAGCGCTCTGGACGATCGTCCGCTGGCGATCAAACCCGCGCGACCTCTTGGCCGCCGCAGCTGTCTACGCCTACCCCCTCCTATTTGTTGGCGGCCTCGGCGCGATCATGTCGAGCCATCGCGCGAAGATGATGCTGCTGGGGGATCAAGCCCAGGCCTCCAGCACCGCGGCTCGCGACACTCAGCTGGGCATGGCGCTTGCGAAGTTGTGGAAGCACCCCTGGGGCTTTGGCAGCGGACAGTCCGGTGACGCCATGGGTTTCGCCAAGGGCGACTTCATCACCATCGACAACTATTTTATCGTCATCTCGTTGGACTACGGCCTGCTTGGTATTCTTTTTTGGTACGGGCTGTTCGTCATCGCGATCATAACTGCGGTCAGATACTGTATTTCGCCAGAACACGGCCACCGCCCCGAGGCTAAACTGCTGGCGCCTTTGGCCGTCTGCCTTGCCGCATTCTTGATCATCAAGTGGGTGCACGGCCAAGCCGACAACCATTCGATCTTCTTTATGTTCCTCGGCATGGTCAGCGCCCTCGTCTATCGTATTCGCCACGAGCCCGCGCCTGAGGTGGCGAAGCCGAAGCCTACACGGCGCGTCTCTGATCGCGGTGCGTCCGACGGTTCCCGAGAAGCGTATGTTTCGTAACACCCGGCTCGGCTGGCGAACCTTTGCCGCGTTCACGCTTTAGAGGGGCGGGCTAACCGCCACAGTTCCGGCGCGCCCTGCTTGGGTCAATATCGGGCGTCAGTCTGCCGCCCGCCGCGCGACGTCTGGGTTAGTAAGCAAGTCATCTTTCGTGTGGTAGAGACCCGCGTTCACGATAAGAGGTAGGAAGTGGCCATCTCGGGATTCCGGTCGTTCTGGCCGCGCAAGAAGGCTTCGAAGGCCCGCCGGCCCGATGGCCTTTCGACGCAACCCATGACCCCCGTGGTCGTGTCCGAACGGCGGATGGAGAAGCCGTCGCTGGGGTTGCCCCGGTTCCATACCACCGCCGCCGACCACGTCGATCGCGAACGCGCCGATCCGCGGGCGCGAGAGCGTGTCCGCCTGCGCGGCACCTTCACGCCGGCTCAGCCGGTGATGGATCCTCGCATGTTCGCCGGGCGCCGTGACATCCTGGAGAGCCTGATCCGGGCCGTGGAGGACCAGCGCTCGCACGTGGTGATCTACGGCGATCGCGGCGCGGGCAAGACGTCGCTGCTGCGCATGCTCTCGCTGGCGGCGATGGAAGCGAAGTACATCGTCGTCTACTTCTCCTGCGGCGCGACCTCGGACTTCACCGAGACCTTCCGTACGGTCGCCGCAGAGATCCCCCTCCTCTACCACTCGTCGGTCTCTCCCACGAGTTCCAACGTCGGCACCTCACTGCTCGACCTGCTGGATCAGGGTAAGCTGACGCCGCGCCTGTTCGGCGACGCGGCGGCCAAGCTGGTGGGCACCCGTGTGCTGGTGGTGCTCGACGAATTCGACCGCGCGGAACTGCCGGAATTCCGCCGCGACGTCGCCGAGCTCATCAAGACCCTGTCGGACGTCTCGGCACGCCTGCAGCTCGTCATCGGTGGTGTGGCCACCGACCTCATCGACCTGATGGAGCACATCCCTTCGATCCGCCGCAGCATCGCCGCGTTGAAGGTTCCGGCCATGCCGGACCCCGAGATCGCTGGCTTGATCGAGAACGGCGCAAAGATGAGCGGGGTCAAATTCGACCCTGCCGCGGTCGATCTGATTGTCACCGCGGCCCATGGCTCGCCGTACCTCACCAGCCTGCTCTGCCACTTCGGCGGCATGCTGGCTCTGGACGCCGGGCGTACGCGCGTGGAGATCGAAGACGTGACGCGCGCCCTCGACGACGTGATCGAAGACTTCCGTCGCCGCCTGCCGCAACAGCTGGTGCGTCAGCTCGACCAGACCACTCAGACGATGATCGCGGCCGCCGCGGGCGAGACCGGTAAGTCGGCGCGCTCTCGCGCTGCGATCACCGCCAACATCGCCGCCAGGGTGATGGAGAAACTGGAAAAGGACGGCGTCCTCGCCGGTGTGAAACCGGCCGCCTACACCTTGATGATGGACAGCGTGACGCCGTACCTGCGATTGACGACGGCGCGTGAGGACATCATGCGGACTCCGCCTGTCGAGGAAAAGCGGGCCAGCTCCGCCGGAGCTTGATCAGGACGTCTGATCCCGGGAATCTTCACCATCATCGTCGGTGATGGTGAGCGCCCGTTTGCGCCGATCGCTGAGCCAGCCAGCCCAGATGTAGATCAGGAAAGCAACGGTCACGATGGCCAGGACGGGTAACGCGAGGACGTCCATGGTTAGATCCTACTCACGTCCAAACGACGCACCAGCATGACGTTAGAGCGAAACGCTTGTCGGGCGAAGGGCGTGCGCGCTTGCTCAGGCCACCGCAACTTCCTTGAACGCCGCTCCCTCCATTTCCAGCAACCACCTCTTCCGCGGCAGGCTGCCGCCATAGCCGGTGAGGGAGCCGTTGGTCCCGATGACGCGGTGGCAAGGGACGACCACGGCCACGGGATTGGCGCCGTTGGCGTGGCCTACGGCCCGCACGGCGGATGGGCGGCCGATGCGCTCGGCGAGGCCGGCATAACTTAAGGTCTCGCCGGCCGGGATGGTGCAGAGCGCCGCCCAGACCTTGAGCTGGAACGCCGTGCCCGCCGCCTGCCAGGGCACCGTTTCCAACGCGCGCGCGTCGCCCGCGAAATAAGCCTCGAAGGCCTGGCGAACGGCCGGCGGGCTCCTCCCCTCGACGAGACGCGCCTTCGGATAGTGCCGGCCGACCCAGGCCTTCATCGACGCCTCGTAATCCGTCCAGTTGAAGGCGCGCAGGGCGCCGGCCTCGTCGGTGACCACCAGGGCCATCCCGATCGGCGTGGGGATGCGGTCGAGCGTCAGGTGTTCAGGCGGCTTGGCGGCTTTGGGCATCGGTCTTGGTCCGTTTCGGTTTGACAGGCGCGATCTGGTCCGCATCCGCGGCCCAGAGATGCTGGGCGGCATAGGCGCGCCAGGGCCGCCAGGCCTCGGCGCGGATCAAGAGCTCCGCGGGCGTGGGGCGCCGCCCAGTCTCGTCTTCCATGGCGCGCAGCAGGCCGATGTCGGCCTGTGGGAAGGCGTCCGGCTCGCGCAGCTCGCGCAGGGCGATGTATT
The DNA here is from genome assembly GCA_018241625.1 of Pseudomonadota bacterium. Classification (GTDB taxonomy): domain Bacteria; phylum Pseudomonadota; class Alphaproteobacteria; order Caulobacterales; family Caulobacteraceae; genus Phenylobacterium. Next base: position 3,722 of record JAFEDM010000441.1, read on the forward strand.
GCGCGGTCCATTCGCCGACCCCCGGAAGCGCCTTCAGCGCGGCGATGGCGCTGTCGAGATCCGCGCGCGGGGTGAAGATCGCAGGATCCTCGGCGACCGTCCGGGCCAGGGCCTCCAGAGCCGCGCCCCTCGCCTTGGGCATGCCGAGGGCGGCGATGTCCCGTCCCACCAAGCGCTCCGGCGTCGGGAAGGCCCGGGTGAGCCCCAGGGAGGCGGCGAAGGGATCATCGATCCGCGCGCCATAGGCTTCGGTCAGCTTGGCGGCGAGATGCCGGGCGGCGACCACGGTGATCTGCTGCCCCAGGATCGCCCGGACCGCCAACTCGAAACCGTCCCAGGCGCCCGGGGCCCGCAAGCCCGGCCGCGCCGCGACCAGCGGCGCCAGGGCCGCATCCTGGCTCAGGTGCGCCCCGATCAGGCCGGGGTCGGCGGTCAGGTCGAACACGCGCCGGATACGGGCGATCGCGGCCGGGAGCGCCTGGACCTTGGGAAACCGGATCTCAGCGACCAGGAACGGGCCGGCCCCCGAGGCGACCGTCACCACACCCACCGCGCCGTCGATCGCCAGCGTGCGGGCGTAGCGCTTCGGCGTGACGCTCTCGACCCCCGGGATCGCCCGCGCGGCCAGGAAGCCGATCATCGCGGCCCAGTCGTAGGGCGGCTTGTAGGGCAGCTTGACGGTGATCCCGCCCGCCGCGGCGCTGGCTTCCGCCTGGCGGCTGCGGCGCAATGCGCCCGGCGGACGGCCGAAGAGCTGCTGGAAGGTCTCGTTGAACCGACGCACGCTGCCGAAGCCGGAGGCCAAGGCCACCTCGCCCATCGGCAGGCGGGTCTCCTGGATCAGCTGCTTGGCCAGCAGCACGCGGCGCGTCTGGGCCACCGCGACCGGCGAGGCGCCCAGATGCTGCTTGAACAGCCGGCGCAGTTGCCGCTCGCCAACGCCGAGGCGGCCCGCGAGCAGGTCGACGTCGCCGCCGTCCAGGGCGCCGCTCTCGATCAGCGCCAGCGCCCGGGAGACGGTGTTTGAGGTGCCGCGCCACGCGCCGAGGTCCGGCGAGGATTCCGGGCGGCAGCGCAGGCAAGGCCGGTAGCCCGCCTCCTGGCAAGCCGCCGCGGTCGGATAGAAGGTCATGTTCTCCGCCTTGGGCGTGCGCGCCGGGCAGATCGGACGGCAATAGATGCCGGTGCTCCGGACTGCCCCGAAGATGCGCCCGTCAAACCGCGGATCGCGGGTCTGGAAGGCGCGGCGGCAGGCGTCGAAATCCATATCCATGCCATGGAAGATGGGCACGCCGACCGCGAATGTCTCGCGGTTTTCGGACATGAATGAGAGCGCCCCTCAGGGCTTGCGGGCCGCCTTGACCAGGCCGACCGCCGCATCGGCCACCACCTCCGGCCGGTCGAGCATCATCAGGTGCGAGGACTTCACTACCTTGCGCTCGCTCTTGTGGAAGCTCGCGGCGAGCTGGGCGTGGAACGCCTGCCACGGGCCATTGGGCGGAACGCCCGGACCGTCGGCGTCGCCGGCGGTCAGCACGACCGCCGGGATGTCCTGCAGCAAGGGGCCGATGCGGTCGACCTCGTCGGAGGTCGAGGTGAACAGGTTGTCCAGTTCCGAGACCTGGGCGCGCCAGGTTTCCGGGCGCGTCGCGATTTGGCGCTGGTGCGCGTCGTCCTTTGGGGAAACACAATCCTTGAGCGCCGGATCATCCGCCGTCCGATGTCCACCGCTCGTCAGCTGCTGGCACTCCAGCACCCGGCGCTGCATCGACTCCAGGCCCGCGACGTTCGGACCATAGAGCGCCTGCAACCGCTGGGTCTGATGCTCGACGGAGCTGTCGACGAATACCAGCCCGACGACCTGGTCCCGGCGCCGCGCCGCGAACAGGCGCGCATAGAGCCCACCCGCAGAATGGCCCACGACGACAAACGGCCCGTCGATATGCGCCGCCGTCAGGCCCGCATCCAGATCCCGGGCGATCGCCGCCCCATCTCTGGGTATCGGCCCCGGGTCGCTGAAGCCGTAGCCGGCGCGGTCGTAGGCGCAGACCCGGGTGACCGCCGCGACCAGCGGCGCGACCTTGTACCAGGCTGTGGAACTGGCGCCGAAACCCGCCTCCAGCAGCACGGTGGGCGAACCTTCGCCGGAGCATCTGAAATTGAGTTTGCGGTGATCGGGAAGCGTGACCAGCCGCCCGGGCTGCGAACCCGGCGTGCGGGACATCAGCGCCGCCCCTGAGGCCACGGCCGCCAACGCCAACACGGCGACCACGGCCGCGGCCGCCTGGACCTGACGAACGGATGGTCGCTTCATAATGAATCTCTAGTCGGGCGCCTCCGCGCCGTCACGTCCCGGCGTTGTTCGAGATCGTCTTCCGCACGAGGCCAGGTGTTCACGCGCCCGAGGCCAGCCACTCGAATCAGGGGCTAAGGATCGAACGCACCTGGAACGACAAGTACTCGTCCTGGAGACGCAGCGGCCAGGGCCCCCTTCCACCGGGTTCGACCGCCTCGACCGCTCGCATCGGGTCAGTGCGGGAATCCTCCTTATAGTCTAAGAGAATGGAGCGACGCGTTTAAGGTTAAGGTGACCATGCGTTAGGGACTGGGCCCTACCTTTTCCGGATCGACTGGCCATGAGGCGCCGCGACAATGCGCTCGCCTCACAGGCGATATAGGATCGGATAAGGAACGCCTTGGGGGCAGGTGTTGAGGATGGGACGACTGCCAACCAGCTTCCGGAATTGCGCCCTTCCCGCGCTCGCTGTCGTGTCCGGCGTCGTATTCGCATACGCCTCGCCCGTTGCGGCGCAGGTGCTGTCGATCGGCGACGATGGGGCGGTGACGACCTATGCCGGCCCGGCGGTCTATTCCAGCGAGGGCGTGCGTTCGATCGCGCCGCAGCCGCTCGCGGCGCCCGCGCGCGCCGCGCCGCAGGAGGTGTCGCAGGCCATCCAGGACGCTTCGGCCCGCCATGCGGTCAGCCGCCCGCTGGTGGAGGCGGTGGCGTGGCAGGAATCGCGGTTCAACCAGGCCGCCGTCTCGCCCAAGGGCGCGATGGGGGTCATGCAACTGATGCCGGGCACGGCGCGGACGCTGGGCGTCGACGCGACCGACCTGAAGGGCAATGTCGAAGGCGGGGTCGCCTACCTCGCGCAACTGCTGCAGCGTTTCGGCGACCTGCCGAGGGCGCTGGCCGCCTACAATGCCGGCCCTGAGGCTGTCGAGCGCTATGGCGGCGTGCCGCCCTACGCCGAGACCCAGGCCTATGTGAAAGGCATCCTCGGACGTCTGTCCGTGGCCGCCGCAATGAAGAACATGCCTCTTGGAGGCGCGGAGTGACGATGACCAAGACCACCGACCTCGCCCGCCGCGCCGCCGCTTTCACGCCCCTCATCGCCGCCGCCGGACAGGCCCATGCGCAGGCGGCGGGCGACCCGGCCGGCTCCTCGCCGCTGATCGCCGCCCTCGACTGGGTGCAGGGCACCCTGCTGGGCAATCTCGCCACGACCGCGGCCGTGATCGCCGTCGCGGCCGTGGGTTTCCTGATGCTCACCGGCCGCATGGACTGGCGGCGCGGCCTGACTGTGATCATCGGCTGCTTCATCATCTTCGGCGCCGCGTCCATCGTGGCCGGCATCCGCTCGGCCGCCGGCGGACTGCACTGACCATGGCGCAGCTGTCCTCCGACCCCGTCTTCGCGGCGCTGACCCGCCCGCAGATGATCGGCGGGGTGACCTATGCCTTCGCCGTCTTCAACCTGATCGTCACGGTCGAGGCCTTCCTGATCACCCGCTCGTTCTGGGCCCTGGGCCTGGCGCTGGTGCTGCATGCCGCCGGCTACCTGGGCTGCCTGCGCGAGCCGCGCTTCTTCGACATCTGGATGACCAAGCTGCGCACCTGCCCGCGCGTCGCCAACTTCAGCTTCTGGCGGGGGAATTCGTACCGCGCATGAGCCGCAGCTTCCTCACCCTGGGCGTCGGCAAGTCGCTGAACCCCCGCGAGGTCCCGATCGGCGACCGGCTGCCCTACCTCGGGCACCTGGACGACGTGACGATCCAGACCCGCGACGGCCTGCTGATCCAGACCCTTCACCTCGCCGGCTTCCCCTCGGAGACCGCGCCGGACGACGAGCTGAACTACCGCAAGGCGATCCGCGAGACGGTGCTGCGCGGCGCGGCGAGCTCGCGCCTGGCGATCTACCATCATGTGGTCCGCCGCCGCGTGACCCCAGCCTTCCCGGACCCGCCGGAAGAAGCGTTCTGCGCGGGCCTGGACGCCGGCTGGCGTGAGCGGCTGGCTGGCCGCCGGCTCTACGTCAACGAGATCTTCCTGACCCTGGTCCGCCGGCCGTTGCAAGGCGGCGCGGGCCTGCTCGAACGCTTCCTGAAACAGCCGGGCGCCAAAAAGGCCGACGTGGAACGTGAGCTGCGCGCGCTGCACGCCACCCGCGAGGCCTTCGCCGCGGCGCTCGCGCCCTATGGACCGCGCACGCTGTCGCTCTATGCCGGGCCCGGCGGCGCCCAGCGCTCCGAGCCTGCCGAATTCCTCGGCCTGATCCTGAACGGCGAGCTACGTCCC